>JAOLYM010000036.1 GCA_028343435.1 Candidatus Nitrosopelagicus sp. | reverse complement strand
TTTTAGACATTTGTACTCGGTCATAAATAACTCCTGCTTTGCACATTCAGGACATATTCCAAAAAGTTTTTTCATGTACTGGATTCATTTTTTTCCATATAACGTATTCTTATCATTAATGAGTTCTCACTGTTTAGATAAATAGAAATACGACTCTAATCGCAAAAAACCATGAAGGTTACAGATCCGGTTTGTGGTCTTGAATTTGATGAGGATTTGTCTGTCACACATGATTATAATTCAAAAAAGTATCATTTTTGTTGTGATGGTTGCAAAAAAATTTTTATTAAAAAACCGAAGAAATGGTCAAAAAAATCTAATTAATAGGAAATTTACCGCACATTCTACAAAATCTTGAATTTAAATTAATTTCGTAATCACAATCAGGGCATTTTCTGTCTGAATTTGATTTTTTAACTGAACTTGATTTTCTAAAACATTCGTAGTAGTGCAGTGATTCCTTAGTTCTGATATACACTCCATCATCTTCCAAAATTTTTGTTTTTTTCTGTGAAAAAATCTCATCTGTAATTATCGTATTAAATAATCCTGTTAGGCTATTTGTACCCGATCCATCTTGCATGGGTGATTTTTCTCTCCAAATGATATTTTTAGGAAGATCTTTTTCAAATGTTTCTCTAAGAATCCATTTTCCAAATTTCTTACCTTCTTTAATATTGATTTTTTTTGAAATTGGAATATTCTCTGAAAATTTTATTACATCCTCATTCAAAAATGGAGTTTCTACTTTCATGTTTAATGATTTAGCTATGTCTTTTGATGGAAAATGCATAATTTTTTTAATTCGTTCTAATTCTTGATCCAGTTCTTTATCATCTTTCTTTAGTAGAAAATTATATCCTGCAAAAACCTCATCTGCCCCATCTCCTGTAATTACTGAATTAACTCCTTTCTTTTTTAATGAACTCAGATAGATGTGTGGAACAATCGAATTACGTATCTCTATATCGTTAAAATTATCTAAAATTTTAATTGTCTCATTAATCGAATCTAAGATTTGTTCCATGCTTACTTGCATCAGAGATAGAATCAATCCTGTATGTTTGGCAATAATTTGTGCGAAAGTAAGATCCGTTCCTAAAAAATCCTTTGTAATTATTGTTATTGCTTGTGGTTTTTGATCTTTTCTTAAATGTGCTAATATGCTACTATCTAATCCTCCTGATAATGCAATCCATTTTGATTCACATTCTTTAACTGCATTCTGCAATGTTGTCATACATTGATCCATATCGGTTTCCATAATCTAACTAGAATACATTTCAAATAAAAATTTGTTAATCCAGAAATAGATAGTTCCAGCTAATTTCAGCGGAACTTATAAGGTAATTGTGATATGATATTTCATGTTACTTCCTGCAGAAATAGAATCAAAAACATTAATTCCTGCACTTCGTGCAATACTTGCAAAAAACTTGGCTGAGAATCACAATGTACGTGAAGATGAGATCTCAAAAATGCTAGGTGTTACACAAGCCGCAATTAGTAATTATATTCGTGGAACTCGTGGTGATCCAGAATTAATTAAAAAATTATCTGCTGAAAAACAAGTCTCTGAAATGATAAATGAAATTGCAGTTGATCTTTCATCCGATATGGCATACTCTCCTTCCAGTTTATCCAAATTCATTGGTCTTTGCAATTATATCAAAACTAGTCTTTTAATTTGTGACATTCATCATAATTTGGAATCTGATATAGATGAAGCAATCTGCAAAGAATGCGAAAATATGCTTCTAAAAGGCCCCGGAAGTGTTTACTGATTTTTTATTAGAATAATCTCTATATTTGAAATCATTTGTCCATCTTCTTCAGAAATTACACTGTCTAATTTAATATCTTGAATTTTTGAATTCCCTTTTAACATATTTTCTGTTACAATATTTGCCACAGCCACTGCATTTGGAATTAAATTTCCTTTAGCCAACAAAACAATTCTTTTGTTTGATGATAGATTAGTGAAAACATCTAATGCACTAGTCATTACTGATTCATCTTTTATAAAATAACTGTCCTTATCTAAGCCAGTTTCTGATCGTTTAACTTCTTGTAATTCCATCTTAATTGTAATTTTGTTGGACTTCTTTTAAATTTTATAGACGAATCGTCTATTCTTTGAAATCTAGTAAAGGTATGTTTTGAAAATCTCCATTAGGTAATACACGTCTTATTGTAATTGGAATAACTCGTTCTTCTAGCTCTTTCATTGATATGTCTAGTGAAGTTGCAGCACTTACAGGAATTTCTATGAATGGTGGGGCGCCTAATGATAATTGTAATGCACGTGCTCCCATAATTCTTGCCTTTTCAAATCTTGTTAAGGTTGGAGGTCCCATCAAAATTTTTCCATCAGCACTTAGTTCAAGTGCATCATGCTTCTTATCAACGTCAATAATATCTCGTTGTCTGATTGCCTCACATTCTTTGTCTAGTTGTTCTAATTGTTTATCTGTTAATTCTTCTTTTCCTTCTTTAATTTTTCTATAATTTTCAATTGCCTTTTCCATTGTAGCATGAACGCTTACCTCTGCATCTGGATCAATTTCTTCCGTATCTGGTTGAATTATTTCATCCAATTTTGCTTCTGGAACTAATGGAGCTGGTTCTTCATCTTTTTTTTCAGTTGTAATTGGTGTTTCTTCAGGCTCAGACAAGTAAACTAATTGAAAAATGCCAATATATAATCCAAAGCTGTGTGTTTCATAATGGATGGTGGATCTGTATCAAAA
>JAOLYM010000035.1 GCA_028343435.1 Candidatus Nitrosopelagicus sp. | reverse complement strand
GAAAGTAATGTTACCATTATTGTAACAGGTAACATTAGAATTGTAATTGCTTTAGAAAAAATTGATAATATATAAAAAATAGATGAGAATTTTGGTTTTTGAAAAATTAAATAAATTGAAAATACATAAAATAAAACCCAGAAATTTTCATAAACTGCAATTGTATCATATGTATAAAATGTTGAACTTTGAAGAACTAAAACTACTGCTAAAAGTCCTGTGAAATTCTTTTTTGAAAAAGATACTGTCAAAAAATATGTTGTTACTAAAAGGAGAATGGTCGCTATATATGGAATTATCTTGATATTGTCAAAAATCTCATCGGATGCTACTAACAAAATCATTCTAACATGTCTTGTCAATTGTTCTGTAACATACACATTCTCTGATTTTCCATCTGGCCAAATCTCTAATGCATCCTCAACAATTAGAAAATCTCCATATTGATTTAACTCATAAATTGATAATTCATTTGCGCTAATACTGATATAACCTGCTAAAATTATAATTAAGAAAATTAATGAATTCTTTCTTGATAAATCTGACGAAAGAATTTTTCGACAAAATTCCACAAATGAATCTGGTAATCTTTGTAAATAGTATAAAATTATTAGGGAAACAACTATGATGTTTGTTAGAATTAATGGAATTCCTATAGGGCCAATTTCTCCAGGTTCTAAAAACTCACTATCACCAAATATTGATAAAATTAATCCTGGAAAAACCACTGATACAATACTTAGTAAAATCACAATGAATCCAATGATAAAAATGAACCAAACAAATGAATTATTTGTATTAATCTCTGATTCGGAATTTAATTCTGGTCTTTCATCATTCTTTTTATAATTTGATTTAGATTTCGAATGTTTTCCCAATGATAAGAAATAATTATTCATGTATTTGTCTTTAATCAAATTCAAGTTATACTAATTAACCAACATAATCCAATCAGTTTGAGCGGGGGTCGCCTAGCCCGGTATGGCGTGAGATTGCTAATTTCATGTTCGCAAGAACTCGTGGGTTCAAATCCCTCTCCCCGCGCCAGCTTTAATATTGACTTAATCATGGTATAATTTAGAAGCAAAATGGGACGTCGTAAAAGTCAAAAAATAGTAAAAACAGGTCCAAAAAATGTCACTACTGGAATGTGTCCTTTATGTCAAACAATTGGTCGAATTTTCATTATTGGTCATGTTGGAGAAGAAAGAGCTAAATGTCCTGCATGTAATCAAGAATTTGATTTATAGCTAGATTAAGCCTAACCATACCTTTTTAAAGAATTTTTTCAATATCAGATTATGAGTTCTGAAGGAGAAGGAACAGTTTACGATAGAATTGAAAAACTAGAAGATGAAATTGCAACTTTACGAAATGAAATTGATGTAATAAAAAATGCTTTTAGAAATGAACTTGCAAGACATGAAGTTAAAATGATCAAAAAAGGTCACGATGTTTCATCAATCATTGATTAATTTTTTCTCTAATTTCTCTAATTAATTCTAGAATAAAATCAACATCTTCTGCATTTGGTTCCATTTCCAAGTATTTATTAAGAAATTTTATTGCATCGTCATAATTCTTCAATTTTTCTTCCAAAATTCCCATATCTCGAATTTCATCTGGTGATTCTGGTAGTATCTCTAAAATCATTCTATTACACATATTTGCCATTTCATATGCAAATGAATCTGTGTATGAATTTTTCAAATTTCTTAACATGCGAACTATTATTTTTTCATCAGAAATTTGATCTAGATACCCTGCATCAAATTCTACCGAATCACCGTAATTTTGATATAAAATCTCTTGTAAGTCCTCAAGCTCTAACAGTCTTCCTCTGTTAAATGGATCTAAAATCATTTCTTCTCCATATTTCACAATTACATGACTTGGAAATCCTACTATCTTTAATTCTAAATCTGCATATTTTGCAATCTCTTTGTATAATATGCATAGTGTAATTGGTATTCCTGATTTTTTTTGCAAAACATAATTAAGAAAATTATTTTTTGGATTATAGTAATCATCTAAATCCCCTTCAAATTCTTCTACATCGAATAGAAATTCATTTAGTAGTGAAATCACATATGTTGGATTTTTTGATTCTGCAATTCTGTTTCTAAAATTTACGCCTAATTCTTTAATTTCATCTATTTCTTTTGATACGCCTAATTCTGGATATTCAAGAATTTGTGCTAATTTTAGACATTTTTCAATTAAATTATAATTTTCATTACTGACGAACGAACTCCATTCTGAAACAAGTGAGACTTCTCTCTCATTCATTACATGTGTTTTGAGCCGGTAGATAAATCCCTTTTCAGATAAAGTTCTGGTTCTTTTAACTCTCGAGTACTAGGTGGTTTCTCAATCAAAAATCTGAAAGCATCTTTTCCAAATTTATTGAATACTTTTTCTGTTAATTCTTTTCCCATATTTTTTCTGACTTTATATGATGAAAAATCAGTTCCCATGAAAGTAGTCAGATAATTCTGAAAATCATTATCTTCTTGTAAGATATTCTGTACTGCAAATTCTGCAATTCCCTCCATGGTTGAAAATGCGGCATGATGTGTTTGGATTGGTAACAACCATCTTTGATAAATCTCTGATAATTCCGGAACAATTTCTGAAATTTTAGGATCTATTTCCACATGCGAATAAGTCATGACATCTGGTCCTAATTCATTAACTACAAAATTATCTGGATTTAACATAAAAAATAGATTCGCACGTTTTGCAATTGGG
>JAOLYM010000034.1 GCA_028343435.1 Candidatus Nitrosopelagicus sp. | reverse complement strand
CTTCTTAAAATCTGGTGGTTCAATTGGTTCAAATCTTAATTTATTACCTTTTCTTTCTCTTGGATTTGCAATTGTTCCAATAAGGTTCTCAAGTAAATCCAGTAATTCGTCTAAACTTACAGGATAAGTTGATTCATGCCTATATGGAAATTCAAGAATATCTATATCGACATCAGTTCTCTGGCGAAGAGGTTTTTTCTCCATTGCCGCTTTTTGTAATGCGAAAATACTCTCCACTTTCAATTTGTAAATCAATGATGATGACAATGCGGCCATTCCTGCTACTCTGAGATCTTTCTTATCTGTCTTTTCTAAAATTTTTAATAACATTGATAAAATTTGAATAAGATCTATGTCCCAAACGTCTCTTTTTTGAATTCCTTCTGGATTAAATAATACGTTAATTGGAACTTTGGAAATAAGTGACTTTGTTTCTTCCTGACTCATAAACTCCTCACATTCTAATTGAATAATATCTATTGACTCTATTTTCTTTTCATCATCAGTCAACTCTTATATTATAAAATAAAAAATGCCTTTTGTGAAAGCGGCACGAATAATCGAACCTGATAAACCACTTGAACTAAATCAAGTTGAGATTTCTGAACCTTCTGGAACTCAAGTATTAATCAAAGTACTTTCCACAGGAGTCTGTCATAGTGATCTTCATCTTTGGGAAGGTGGATATGACACAGGTGATGGATTCATGAAAGTTACAGATAGAGGCGTAAAATTCCCTGTAACTCCTGGTCATGAGGTTGTCGGTACTATTGAAAAAATTGGCGACTCTGTACAAGATGTAAAAATTGGTGATAATGTCTTAGTTTACCCTTGGATTGGACCAAGTAATTGTGATTGTACTTCTTGTAAAAAAGGTGATACGAATTTGTGTGAAACCCCACAATCATTAGGCGTTTTTCAAGATGGAGGATACGCTGAAAAAATTATTGTTCCTGATTACAAATTTTTAGCAAATATAGGCAATGTAGATCCTGATTCAGCATCTTCGTTAGCATGTTCTGGTTTAACTGCTTACACTGCAATCAAAAAAGCATTAGTGAATGATCCTGAATCAATTTTAATTGTCGGTGCAGGTGGTCTAGGTTTGATGGGTGTTCAACTAGCAAGTCATCTAGCAAAATGTAAAATCATTTGTGCAGATCTCGATGATGAAAAATTAAAGACTGCAAAAGAATTAGGTGCAACTGACACAGTTAATACAAAAGAAAGTGATGCATCACAAAAAATAATGTCTATTTGTAATGAGAAAGGTGTTGATAGCATAATTGACTTTGTAAATGCACCTCCGACAGTTAAATTAGATTTATCTGTAATTAGAAAACGTGGAAATATTATACTAGTTGGTTTGTTTGGCGGTTCTGTTGAATTACCTTTAGTGTCTGTACCACTAAAAGCAATAACTATTCAAGGTGCTTATACTGGAAATTACAAAGATATGGTTGAATTAATCGAACTTGCCAAAAAAGGTGTTATCAATCCAATCGTATCAAAACATTATACTTTAGATGAAGCAACTGGTGCTTTAGATGATCTAAAAAACAGAAAAATTTTGGGACGAGCAGTAATTAATCCTTAATTAAAAAATAATGGTCCCCACTGAAGGATTTGAGCCTTCGACAACCCGATTTCTGTATGCCTAGTAGACTACTGTTATTCAGCCCTAAGCCGACAACTACAGTCGGAAGCTCTACCAGGCTGAGCTAAGTGGGGACATCTTTTTTGATATTTTTTTTATTTATTAATTATTAGTTTTGACCCATTTTGAACAAATTTAATTACTTTCGTTAATTTTGAGATTCATGAGTAATAATTCTCAAACTTCTAGTGGCTATGTTTGTGCACCATATCTTCATGATCATGACTCAATCGAATTAAAGGACAGTTGGGTTTCATCAAAAAATATTGAATCTCTCTATTTTGTTACGGCTACTTTTTCTGAAGATAGTAAACCGTACTTTTTGACCTCATCAAATCATTACATCTTGGCAAAATTCAAAAATCATGAAAAAATTTCAAAAGAAATCTTATCTCAAGATACCGATAAACCATCATTTCTCTTTAAAATTGATGATACTATATTTGAAAGACCGCTAACTGAAAAAACAAATTTTGTTTCAATCTATTATCTGGAATACGGTGATTCAAAAGAAGATCTTAGAGATGTATCTGCGCATGTTGCTAGACGAGAAAAAGTATATCGTGCTGGATTTGGAAATATGAAATTATTATCCAAAGAATCCCCAAAATTCGAGTTTCCATATAGCGATCATATTGTAATGTTAGAAATTTCAAGTGACAAAAGTCATCAAAGTGACAACAAATATTGTGAACAAACCAGACGTGATATTTGTAGAAAAGGAATTGTCATGAATAATCTTGTTAGCCTCTCAATTCTTGAAACAATGAAATAAAAAAAGGTAAATACCCCTCAGAAATTATTTTGTTATGAGCAAACCTTCTGATTTGGGTTCATTAAAAATTGGTTCTTACATTTTATTGCCGGTTGGTGATCAACCTACTGGTGAGCCATGTAGAATATCTGAATATGATACTAGTAAACCTGGAAAACACGGAGCAGCAAAAGCACGAATTGTCGGTGTAGGTGTTTTTGATGGTGCTAAACGTCCACATGTGGGTCCTGTAAGTATGCAAATACACGTACCGCTAATTGACAAAAGAATTGGCCAAATAATTTCAATGACTGGTTCTGAAATTCAAGTTATGGACGGAGAAACATTTGAAACCGT
>JAOLYM010000033.1 GCA_028343435.1 Candidatus Nitrosopelagicus sp. | reverse complement strand
AGAAAGACAAGAGAGCCATACAAGACATTTTCAGAGGTACAAGATTCATTTACCTTACAATATTTGCATACATCTTTGGAAAAATTTGCAAGTATAGCAGTTGGGAATGCAGAACCCTCTCATCATAATAGTAAGGCAAAATGTAATGCGTGTAATTTGAAGAGTTTGTGTGATTTTAGAATTTGATGTTTAGATCATATTCATATTCTACATTTAGCAAGTAATGAAATCATGGAAAAGAAAAAAGAACCAAAAAAAGAAACATTAGAACAAAAACTCTACAAAGACATCTGAAAAATTAGCAATTCTCAAAGCAATAGAAAAAACATCTGATGAACTACCAGGAGTAGTTTGGAAGGTAAATCATTACGGTTATGAGATTAAATCCACAAAAGAACGTAGAAAACGTTACAATAAATTAAATCAAGAAGATGAGATTGCACTTGCAAAAAACGGTCAAGATTCACGCTCAGAATGACCGATTTCAGGTCAAATTATTATATTGATCATGGTATAGAAACGATCACTATGGTACAAGAAATTGAAATCCCTTTAGATTTGAAACGAGTCGTACTGATGGGTGCTGAAGAGACAAAACTTGGCGATAAGAAAGGCGCACTAAAACAATACAGAAAAGGCAACCTACACATCAGAGAGTACAAAGACAAATTTACCGTCCATACCGACAAGGTAGACCCAAGAGAAGACCCAATGGGACATCTCATTCATGATGCACAAGAAGTGTTAATCGGTTTAGCAGGGGCTGCAATCGGTGGTGCAGCAATTGGCTCTTACATTTACAAAATTAAAAAAAACAGTCCATATAGAAAACAGCAAGCAGTAATTGGTGGATTGGCAGCATCGTTAGCTGCAGGGTATGCATCATACAAAATATCTAAAAAAATAAAGGAAAAAATGGATTGATACAATGGACGAAAAAGAAACAATTCAAAAAACAATTGATTTTATCGCATCTGAGATAAGAGAAAACAAAATTCAACTGAAAAAATTAAATCTAGAGCTACAAACTGCGATCAAAAAACAACAGGAACTAAGGGAGTAACTTACAATGGTTTTAGGAAGGACAATCTACGTTTTCATCAAATTACTGCCATCAATCCTAGCGTTAAGAAAAGATCGCGTCTTATGGATATCTGATGACAAAAAAGATGTAGATGAAGAGCGATTCAAGCGTCATGCAAGACGCATCTTAAACACATGCATCTCGTTAGGTCCAGTCTACATAAAATTTGGACAATGGCTATCATCAAGAGCTGACATTTTACCAGAACCATATCTCAAAGAGCTATCAAAACTACAAGATGATGTTCCAGCAGAATCCTTTGAGAAGGTTAGACCGGTTATAGAACGAGACATTGGAAAGATTGATGAAAAATTTGATTCTTTAGAAACTACCGCACTATCTGGTGCCTCATTAGGTCAGGTTTACAGAGGAACTAGAAACGGTCAGCAGGTAATTGTGAAAGTAAAACGACCAGGAATTGAAAAGGTTGTAGAAAAGGATCTCAAGGTACTAATGAAGATCATTCCATTTGCAATGAAGTTTGTAGATCCAAACTTGAGATTTTCTATCATTCCTATAATGAAACAGTTTGTAGAGTCGATGCACGAAGAGTTAGACTATACAAAAGAATCTGATAATCTAAAAACAATAAAGAAAAACATGGAACCATACAACAATGTCGTTATTCCAAACGTACATGATGATTATTCTACCAAAAACATTCTCACAATGGAGTATATCCCAGGAATCAAGGTTACAGACATTCAATCTTTAGATGAAAAAGGCATAGACAGGCAACAACTGGTAATTGATGTCCACAAGGTTTTCTTTACGATGCTTCTCAAGCATTCCATCTTCCATGCAGACCCACATCCAGGAAATATTTCTGTAAAAGACGACGGTACGCTCATTTTGTATGACTTTGGCATGATTGGTCGTATTAATGATGAAACTAGAGTAAAGCTAGTTAGGCTATATCTTGGATTAATAGAAAAAAATCCACCACGAACGGTCACCGCAATGGATGAACTTGGAATGCTTGCACCTGATTTTAATCGTCAAGTGATTGAAAAGGGAATCGAACTATCAATCAAATCCATGTATGGAAAAAAACCTGATGAGATGGAGGTTGAACAGTTAATGAATATGGCAAATAAGACAATGTCAAAGTTTCCATTCAAGCTACCAAAACATTTAGCTCTATACTTGAGAATGTCCACAATAATAGAAGGCATTTACCATACACACAAAGTTGATTTCAAGTTCATCAAGGTACTAGGACAAATCTTAGAAGAAGAATCACTAATCAAAGATGCATACGTTGAAGAGATTAAAAGATCATTTTCACGTTTTGCAAAAACAATTGAAGATACATTAACGATAGCACCTGAAATTAAAAAATTCATGGATGACACAAAATTGATGCAACAACAGTCTGGCAGAAAAAACAATACAATGTTAGCTGGAAGTATTTTTGCTGCAGCCGTTTTTCTTGGTTCTGCATTTATGTTCCAGTCAAATGAAACCGTTGGAGTGCTAGGAATGATCGCATCAGGCGTAATAATTGGAATTTCTGCTCTATTCAAGAAGAGATAATTCTAGATTCTCATTCCAAAGAACGATCGCTTTCTTTAAAATGAATAAAGGCTTAGTGGTGTATGAGCAAAATGGCATCATCAAAGTCGAGAAAATCAAGTAAAATCAAAACAGAGGTTGAAGAAAAGGTAAATGATGAAGAAACCACACGCCTCGATAAACTAAAGGTAGGCAGAAAAAACTTTTCATAATCCTGCCCAAGATTTTAATTCAAAGAAACATTCGTCTATACATTGATAATTACATTTGAAGGTGGTGACCAAGCTGGAAAAAAGACCCAGTCTGCTATGTTACAAAGAAAACTTCGTTCTGCAAAACTAAAGGTCAAGC
>JAOLYM010000032.1 GCA_028343435.1 Candidatus Nitrosopelagicus sp. | reverse complement strand
TTGTTAATAATTTTACCAAGTCTCCTCCCAATACTCCTTTTGCAAGAAACATTGGAACTCCTCCAGGATGTTTTGTTCCAATTTTATCTGCTGTGTAATCTACAAATTCTTTGAATGTAACTGAGGTTGAATCTGCACAAACATATGATTGATCTTTTAGATTATTCTTTGCAATTGATATCAAAATTCCCACTGCATCCTCAACATGTATGAAGCATTTGTCATAATCACCTTTTCCGGGAGTCTTCATCATTCCACTCTTTAATTTCTTAACTACCATTTCTGTAAACCAACTACCATCACCATATACATCACCAAAATAACACACTGAAAATCCAATACTATTTTCCTTACATGAATCCTCAAGAAATTTTTGTGCATCTAATCTTATCTTGACAAAATCTGTATCTGGTTTGATAGTGCTTTGTTCATCAACTATGCCCTTTGGATTACCAAATACTCCTAATCCTGATGCATAAATTATGAAATCTGTCTTATCTTTAATTTTATTAAATAAATTTACAGTTCCATCATAATTGATTCTTTTTTGTTTCTTTTTGTCTTTAACTAGTGGGGTGGCAGCCGCTAGATGAAAAACAACATCAAATTCAATATCTGGAATATCAAAATCATCTTCTCTTAAATCTGCATTAATAACTTGAATTCCATCTATCTGACATGAAGATTCATGAAATACCCCGTAAACATCATGGCCTTCTGAAATCAATTGCTTTGATAGTCTGGAGCCTATGAAACCTCCTGCTCCGGTAACTAACATCTTCATAAACTATCTAATACATTAGATGATAAAAAATTTGATATTTCTGAAAGATACTTTTAAGTATAATTTGAAATTACACAATATTCATCTTGGTAAAACATGATCCTTTTGCTAATGCAACAAAGCAAGTCAATGACGCTTGTGACGTTTTAAAAATTAAAGATAAAGGTATACGCGAATATCTTGCAATGCCAAATAAAGTTCTCCGTGTTAAAATTCCTGTAAAAATGGATAATGGAAAAATACGTGTCTTCACTGGATTTAGATCACAACATAACAACGACCGTGGTCCATACAAAGGTGGAATTAGATATTTTGATCCTGAAGGTGGTGTACAATATATGGAGCGCGAAGTTATGGCTTTGTCATCTTGGATGACCTGGAAATGTGCTGTAGTTGATGTGCCACTTGGTGGCGGTAAAGGTGCAATTTTTGTCAATCCAAAAAAAGACAAACTTAGTGATGGAGAATTAGAGCGATTAACTCGAGGATTTGCATATAAAATCGGTGAAATAATAGGACCTCAAAAAGATATTCCTGCACCTGATGTTTACACAACTGGAAAAGAAATGACACAGATAATGGATACTTGGAGCAAGATGAATGGTAACAAATACTCTCCTGGTGTAATTACTGGAAAACCAATTCCAATGGGTGGCTCACTTGCAAGAAATGTTGCAACTGGATTAGGCACTGCATATTGTGTCCGAGGTGCTGCCAAAATATTAAAAATCAACCTTAAAGGTGCTAAAGTTGTTTTACAGGGATTTGGAAACGCATCTACTTTTGCAGGCGAATATCTTGAAAAGATGGGTGCAAAATGTATTGGTGCAAGTGATTCTAAAGGATCAATAATTGTTCCAAATGGATTTAAAGTTAGTAAATTAATTGAACATAAGAAGAAAAAAGGAAGTGTAGTTGGTTTTCCAGGAAGTAAAAAAGTCTCTACTGAACAGCTATTGACAACAAAATGTGAAATTCTAATTCCTGGAGCATTAGAAAATCAAATTGATGCTAAACTTGCAAACAAATTACAGTGTAAAATAATAGGTGAAGCTGCAAATGGACCAACACTACCTGAAGCAGATCCAATTATTTACAAGAAAAAAATTATGGTTATTCCTGACATTCTTGCAAACTCTGGCGGTGTTTGTATATCATATCTAGAATGGGTTCAAAATAACATGGGATATTACTGGAGCTTTGATGAAGTTGCAGGAAAAATGGAAGCAAATATTGTAAGAGGTCTAAAAGATAGTTATGATATTTCTAAAAAGTACAAAATCGATATGAGGCGTGCAGCAATGGTTCTTGCAGTACAAAGAGTCATGGAAGCATTTGAACACAAAGGCATCTGGCCTTAAACAATAATTTTGATCAAAGATTAATATAACGAAAAATTTTTTCATCGATCGAATAATGTCTTCTGTAAAAAGCACCTTTGAAGAAATAATCAAAACTGATCATAAAGTTATCACTGAAGAATCCTCAAAAGGAATCTTAAAGAAATATGGTGTTAAGGTACCTGGTTTCGCTCTAGCAAAATCTGCCGATGAAGCTGCAAAACAAGCAAAGAAATTAGGATTTCCATTAGTAATGAAAGTTGTATCTCCACAAATTCTCCATAAAACTGATGTTGGTGGGGTAAAAGTTGGCATTGATAATGTTGCTGATGTCAAAAAAACATTCAATGACATGTATGGTAGATTATCTAAAAAGAAAGGCGTTGATGTAAAAGGAATCCTTTTAGAAAAAATGGTTCCAAAAGGTGGCGTCGAATTAATTGTAGGTATACAAAATGACCCACAATTCGGACCAATGATTATGGCTGGATTAGGCGGTGTCATGACCGAAGTATTCAAGGATGTTGCATTTAGAATGCTTCCAATCACTACATCAGATGCAAAATCAATGTTGAATGAATTAAAAGGCTCAAAACTTCTCAAAGGTTTCCGTGGTAGTGCACCAATTGATACAAACATGGTTGCAAAGGCACTAGTCCAAATTGGAAAAATTGGTGTTGAAAATGCAAATTATATCAATAGTATCGACTTTAATCCTGTAATTGTATATCCAAAATCTTACTTTGTAGTAGATGCAAAAATTATTCTCAATAAAGAATTAAGAAAAAATTCAATCTCAAAAGCAAAACCGGTAATTGCATCAATGGAAAAATTCTTCACACCAAAATCTGTTGCGTTAATTGGAGCATCTGCAACCCCTGGAAAAATCGGTAATTCTGTATTGGATGCACTTGGAAAACAAGATTACAAAGGTAAAGTTTATCCAATTAATCCTAAACAAAAGAAAATTCTTGGATTGAAATGTTATCCTTCATTAGATGCAATAAAAGATAAAGTTGATCTTGTTGTTGTTTGTGTTGATCTTTCGGCATGTGGACCAATAATGAAAACTTGTGCA
>JAOLYM010000031.1 GCA_028343435.1 Candidatus Nitrosopelagicus sp. | reverse complement strand
GTTACAATTTCAATTGCAGGATTTTTTATTATCATATTAGGAATGATCGGGGTAGCAGTAATTGGATTTATGACAATTAGACAAAGAAAAAATAAATTTAGTTAAGATATCCATCCATTTTTGCCAAACCTGCATCAACATTTTCAAAATTATGAGCAGTTTCCATCAAGTTTGCCAGTTTTTTTGAATCAACCGAATATTCAGCCTGAGAATCAGATCCAGTCTTTCCAACAAATTCATGTTGTATAAGAAAAGATAATTTTTCGTCTAAGTCATTAGAAGTGATCTGAAATTTTTCGGTCAAAAATTCACACTTTTTTGGAGAAGTTTCCATTTCAGCTAAGATCTCAGATATGTTTTCATCAAAAACAGCATCTAAGATTTTCTGTGTGTGTTCGTCTGACTCATTCATATTCAAATTCATCATTTTGAGTTATAATACCATTCGATTAGAATTATTGAAAAATAGTCACAAATTAGAGCATGGTTTTTAATGGGGCTATAGAAAATCTTGCTACTTGAGCGAACAATACGAGAATCTGGTAAGAATATTGGGAAATGATATTCATGGTGAATTGAACATGCTAATTGGTCTAAACCAGATTAAAGGAATTGGATACATGTTCGCAAATTCAATGCTTCAGGTTTTAAAAATATCCCCACATCAAAAAATTGGTAATCTTACTACTGAACAAATATCCTCAATTGAAAAAATTATAGAAAATCCTAAAGCATCAGATTTCCCAACCTGGTTTTTGAATAGAAGACAAGATATGACCACTGGTGAAGATTTACATTTTGTTACATCAGATATTGCATTTAATATTAGAAATGATGTAGAAAGAGAGAAAAATCTTTTCAGTTGGAGAGGTTACAGACACATGTATGGATTAAAAGTTAGAGGTCAACGTACCAGATGTACAGGCCGTAAAGGTGGTGCAGTTGGAGTTGCAAAAGGTGGAAAAGTTCTACCTAAAGGAGGAGCAGGAGCACCAGCAGGTGGCGGAGCCGCAGTAGAAGAAGGTCCAGCGACACCAGCAACAGACGGTGCAACACCAGCAGCAGACGCAAAACCAGCAGCAACAGCAAAACCAGCAGCAGAGAAAAAGGAGTAGATGAAAAATGGGAGATACTAAAAATTTCAGAAGAGTTTGGAAGAAACCAAAGAGACCATTTAATTTTGAATTAAAAATGGAGGAGTTAAAGACAGTAGGTACTTTTGGGCTAAAAACAAAAAGAGAACTTTGGAAATCAAGAACAGAATTATCAAGATTAAGACATCAAGCACGTTCATTACTTGCAGTAAGACAAGAAGTTAGAGAAAAGGAAGAACCAATTCTAATGCATTCATTATCACGTATAGGACTTGTAGAGAAGACTGCAACATTAGACGATGTTCTAAACTTAGAAATTGAAAATTTATTGGCAAGAAGATTACAGACAATTGTTTTCAAGAAGTTTTTCTTTAAGACACCATACCAAGCAAGACAAGCAATATCACACGGACATATTTTAATTGGAGATAGAATTATCAATAGACCATCATATGTGGTTAAAGTTGAAGAAGAGGACAGCATCAAATTAACATCTGAATCAATTTTTAACAAGATCTTATCAGAACCAGAAGTAACATCAGATTTAGGAAGTCCTGAGACAGAAAATATAGAAGTTGCAACAGAACCTGTTGCTGAAGCAAAAGCAGAACCTGTTGCTGAAGCAAAAGCAGAACCTGTTGCTGAAGCAAAAGCAGAACCTGTTGCTGAAGCAAAAGTAGATTCTAAAAAAGACTAATTAAAGTATCATTAGTAGTAAATACCCCTATTTCAAACATAATGCAATGTGTTCAATTATCGGCTTTTCTGGAAATGAAATTGCAGCTCCAATTATTGTAAAGGGATTGAAAAGAATGGAGTATAGAGGATATGATAGCGTAGGAGTTGCAACAGAATCAGAAAATCATATTGAATTAAAAAAAGGAATTGGTAAAGTAGCCGAGGTGAATTCTAAATTTCAACTAGACACGTTACCAGGTAAAATAGGCATAGGTCATACTAGATGGGCCACTCATGGAAAAGTTACAGATCTTAATGCACACCCACATCCAAGTAATTCTGGAAAAATTGCAATAGTGCATAATGGAATAATAGAAAATTTTGAAGAACTAAAAAAACAATTAGAGGATGACGGATATAATTTCAGAAGTGAGACAGATAGTGAAATAATTGCAAACTTGCTTCAAAAAAATTATGAATCTACAAAAAATGTTAAAGATACAATCATGAAAACAGTTTCTGAAATAAAAGGCCATTATGCATTTGTAGCAATGTTTGAAAATGGTCAACTTGCAGCAGCCAGATTTCATGAACCATTAATAATTGGAGTTGGACAAGAAAATATTTTCTTATCAAGCGATGTTCTAGGATTCATCGAATATACAGATAATGCGATTTACATGAAAAGTGGAAATTTTGTAATTTTAGAGAATAAAGAATTTGAAATATTAGATTTTAATGGTGAAAAAGTTAAACATGAAATTACAAAAGTTTCTAAAGAGTTTGGAGATGCATACAAAGGTGATTATGCACATTTCACATTAAAAGAAATTTATGAACAACCAGAACTGATCTTTAAAGCAGGACAAAGAACAGTAGAAGGCATAGATGAAGCAGTCAAATACATAAAAAATGCAAAAGATATCTACATTACCGGAAGTGGAACTAGTTACAATTCAGCATTAATTGCAAAACAAATCTTATCAAAATATGTAAATATAAAATCAGAACCAATTATAGCAAGTGAGCTTCAATTTGCACCAGAAACAATTGAAGAAGATTCAGTTTTAATTGCAATATCTCAAAGTGGAGAAAGTGCTGATGTTTTAGAAGCAGTAAGAATTGCAAAAAAAAGTAACTGTAAAATTATTTCTATTGTTAATTTGCTAACATCATCACTTACACGTAAAGGAGATGTTGTATTAGGAATGAATTGTGGACCAGAAATTGGAGTTGCTGCAACAAAGAGCTTTACTGCACAATTACTAGTATTATACAAAATCGTACAGAAATTAAATGAAAATATTACAATAAATTTTGAAGAGTTTTCAAAATCAATTTCAGAAATTCTAGAAAAACCAGTCAAAATTCAAGAAATTGCAAAAGAATTGAAAGAAGTATCAGATGTTTACATTTTGGGTAGAGGAATAAACTATCCAATTGCAATAGAATCAGCATTAAAATTAAAAGAATTGACATACATTCATGCAGA
>JAOLYM010000030.1 GCA_028343435.1 Candidatus Nitrosopelagicus sp. | reverse complement strand
CTAAATGATGTGCAAGGACATCTAATGATCCATTGTGAATTCTTTGTTCTTCAATTGAACCCTCTTTGATCCTTTCAATTATTGCTTGAATCTCAAATTCATCATCTGCACTTTCAGTAATAATTAATCCTCTAGCAGAATCACCTCGATTATGTTTACTTCTTCCAATTCTCTGCATAAATTTTGAAACTTGTCTTGGTGATCCATACTGAATAACTAATTCTACAGAACCGATATCAAGACCTAATTCAAGTGATGAAGTACAAACAACTATACCAGATTTTCCTTCTCTAAGAATATCTTCAGTTTCCTCTCTGACTTGCCTTGAAAGTGAACCATGATGTAATTCAACATTAAGTGACGTTTTCTGTTTTAAAATAGATGATAAACGTTCAGATTCTCCTCTTGAATTTGTAAATAATAAAACTGGAGATGTAATTTGTTCTTTTTTCACATATTCGATAATTTTAACGGCAACATCATCCATAATTCCATCAACAAATACAACATCTACATCATAATTTCTAAGAGATGTATCGTGTATTAGTTCAAATTTCCTTTCTGAACCAACTAAAAAACGCCCAGCTTCCTCAGGATTACCAACGGTAGCAGATAATCCAATACGATGAATTTCATTTTTTGATTTTATTTGTAACCGTTCAAGACTAAGAGATAATTGTGAACCTCTTTCACTTGCAAGCAGTTCATGAACTTCATCTATTACTACCCATTCTAATTCAGATAATGCTTCAAGATGTTTTTTTTGTGATAATAAATTTACAAGTGTCTCAGGTGTTGTGATTAAAATATCAGGAGGATTATCTGCAATTCTTTTTCTATTTGTTTGTGAAGTGTCACCATGTCTAATCTCAATTTTCAAGTCTTCATTTTGTGCATAATTGATAATTCTTTTGAAAACATCTCGGTTTAAAGCTCGCAATGGAGTTATGTAAAGTAATTTTATTTTATTTGTGATTTTTCTAGTTTTTAATTTAGAAAATATTGGAATAGTTGCACATTCAGTTTTGCCTGAACCAGTTGGTGCAATAATTAAACAATTTTTTTCTTCTAGAATTTCAGGGATCGCTTCTTTTTGAATTTCAGTTAGAGTTTCAAATCCTATTGACTTGAATTTTTTTGAAATTGTAGAATCAAGTGTCTTGTTTTTTTTCTTGTCTAAGTCTGGTTCGTTCATAAATCATCACACCTGCAACACCTAATGCCAATAAAATTACAGTAATGGTAGGAATTGAGTCAAAGAAATCAGCCATACCATAATTTATTCAAACGACGTTAAATAGATTCAGTTTCTTCTATTCCAGAATTTGTTATTTTATAATCAAATTTTATTTCACGAATAAATGGGGATGAAACTTTACAAATATACTTATTTTTGATTTTTTCAAGTTGAATTTTTTGATGAATGTAATTTTCAAGATGCATGTGCATTCTTTGGTATTTTATATCATCATGAGAAAATATTTGATTAGTAATTATAATTGGAATATTCTTTATTTGAGTTAATTTAGAAAGTTTGATCATATAATTACCAAAGTTAGTATTTTTTTCAATTAGATGTTCTTTTTTTGAATATTCAAATGAGAATAGATCAGTTATGTTGTCAATTATGAGTAAAGAAAAATCATCATTCTCAAGATTTTTTAAAATTTCAAATTGTTTTTGAGTATCAGTCACATGTGAAACATGTAAATTTTCAAGTATAGACGGAGATAAATTTCGGGATTGTATAATTTGAAGAAATCGTTCAGGTCTAAATTCAACAGTGGTGTCAATAAATAATATTTTTTTATTATCACTCAATGATTCAATTGCAAATTGTAAAGCAAGTTGTGTTTTTCCAGTTCCACGTAAACCTGAGATCTCAGTAATTATTCCATTTTGCAGTCCACCTGAGAAAATTTTATCTAATGAATCGATCTGTGAGGAAATCATATAATGAATAATAAATAATAAAAATAAAAAGTTCTTTCTAATCCAAGCAAGACTTTATATTCTCTAGAAAGTCGATTCATCACAAGAGAAAATTTATGTCACAAACTACAGCTGCTAAAAGACCACTTACAACTTTACAAAAGAATGTAAAAAAAACTGTAATTGTAAGATTAAAGAATGAAGTTGAGTATAAGGGTAAAATGAAAAATGTTGATTCCTACATGAATTTGATTATGACTGAAGCTGAAGAATTAGTTGATGGTAAAACAGTGGGTAAATTTGCTAGAGCAATTTTAAGAGGCAACAACGTACTATTCATAAAATTAGAAGACGAAATCTAATTTTATAATCATGACCAAAAATTATCTATTTACATCTGAATCTGTTACCGAAGGTCATCCAGACAAAGTTTGTGATATGATATCAGATTCAATTCTAGATGAGTATCTTAAGGGTGATCCAAATTCAAGAGTTGCAGTAGAAACAATGACAACAACTAATTTTGTAGGAGTAGCAGGAGAAGTTACATCGAAAGCAAGTTTTGATATTGAAAGTGTTATACGAAAAACAATTACAGAAATTGGTTATGACAATCCAGATTTGAAATTTGATTCACACTCTTGTGAAGTAATGATAAAATTAGATCCACAAAGCCCACACATATCTCAAGGAGTTACTGCAAATGATGAAAAAGAACAGGGTGCAGGTGATCAAGGTTTAATGTTTGGGTATGCGAGTAATGAAACTGAAGAACTAATGCCATTACCAATACTTTTGGCGCATAAATTAACAAAAAAATTGACGGATGTTAGAAAAAGTAATGAACTATCATGGGCAAGACCTGACGGAAAATCTCAAGTATCAATCAGATATGAAGATGATAAACCAAAAGCAATTGAAGCAATAGTACTTTCTACACAACATTCTCCAGATATAACAAATGAAGAGATAACATCACAATTAATTGAACATGTAATCAAACCAGTCTGTGGAAGTCTTTGGAATGAAGATATCAAAATTCATGTAAATCCAACAGGTAAATTTGAAATTGGTGGACCACATGGAGATGCTGGATTAACTGGAAGAAAAATAATCGTAGATAGTTACGGTGGAATGGGTCGACATGGTGGCGGAGCATTTTCAGGAAAGGATCCATCAAAAGTAGACAGATCAGCATGTTACATGTGCAGATATGTTGCAAAGAATATTGTTGCTGCAGGTTTAGCAGATAGATGTGAAGTACAAGTTGCTTATGCAATTGGAGTTGCAGAACCAGTTTCATTAATGGTGAATACATTTGGTACAAATAAAATTTCAGAGGATAAAATTGAAGAATTAGTTAAAAATAATTTTGATATGAGACCAGCAGGAATTGTATCACAATTAGATTTGAAAAGACCAATTTACAAAAAGACCGCAGCATATGGTCATTTTGGTAGAAATGAGCCAGAATTCAACTGGGAAAAAACAGACAAAGCTGAAAAATTGAAAACAGAATCAGGCATTTAATGATTCAATTTTTTTAAATTTAAAACCACATAAATTTTGTAATTTTTTATGAT
>JAOLYM010000003.1 GCA_028343435.1 Candidatus Nitrosopelagicus sp. | reverse complement strand
TAAATGAGAATTTATCACTAGATGAGATATGATTGAGAGCCTATTCAATTTCATACCAGGAGGAAGTGAATGGATAATTGTAATTGTCGCTGCAGGTGTATTACTATTTGGAGCAAAAAAGATTCCAGAACTAGCAAAAACATTCGGTAAAGCAAAAGGCGAATACAAAAAAGGCGAAATTGAAGCTGATAAAGAACTAAAAGATATTAAAGAAAATAAAGACTAAGATTTTTCAATTTCAGTTATCATTACATCATACAAATTATTCAAAGATTCTTCATACGGATTATTCTTAGAAAATCGAGAGGATTTCACATCCAATTCAGCATTAACTTTGAGTACGGTTTTACCATCATCAAAACTAAAAATTTCATTAATACTACTTCCTTTGATATCGCCCCCAATAACACGCATTTCATGTGAATGAGGTTTTGATATAAAATGTTTAGACATTATGATAAATTCGGTATCATGAAGTTTGAGATGTTCTGCCACAAGAGAGCTTTCATCTCGTATAGATTTTATTAAAATTGAAGGATAAAAAGCTGGAAACAATTTTTGAAAATTCTCAAAATTAGTAATTATATCAAATGCTTTCTCAATATCTGAGTTAATTTCTCGTTCAAAGGATATCTTTAGCATGAATTCTCAAAATTAAACTAGTGTAAATTTTTTTGGGTTATTTGCTTCCCCATCGAGTAAACAAATCATGATCAATATCAAATTGATCAAGACATTTGCCAACAATATGGTCAATCATTGCATCAATTGATGTAGGATTTGTATAAAATTCAGTTACAGGAGGCATGATCACAACATCGAGTCTAGCAAGTTTTAACATATTTTCTAGATTTATTGCAGTTAGAGGAGTTTCTCTTGCAACCAGAATTAATTTTCTAACCTCTTTTAGGGTTACACCAGCTGCACGAGCAACTAGAGTTTCATCATAACCATTTGCAATACTTGAAAGTGTTTTCATGGTACAAGGAATCACAATCATTCCGTCAGTTTTGTGGGTTCCACTTGAAACATTTGCAGCCATATTGTTTTCATCAGTTACTTCGGTAGCAAGTGATTCAACATATGCAATGTCATGTTTAGTCTCCATTGGGACACATTTTTTTGCCCATTCAGACATTACAAGATTTGTCTCGATTCCTTTTTCCTTTAGAACCTCTAGTAAACGAATGCCGTATATGACCCCGGTACTTCCAGTTATCCCAATTACAAGTTTCATGTACTTGTTGAATCAGATTTTACAAAATATAACTGAATATGAGAATTTACGCTTGAGGTTCATCTAATTGCTCAGATTCTTTTCGTCTGTTTAACCAGACTTTGACACCAGCTGCAATCATTCCTCCAAAGAGAATCATTCCAACTAGAACCATTTCAACGCTCATATTATAATTAGAAAATTACAAGTAGAAAACTGTTCTAAAGAAGCATTTAATTTTACAATATTATTCAGTGCATTATGATTAAAAGATCTGAGATGCAAAAGATTGCATCAGAGTACACAGATCCAAAAATTGGGGTTTTAGGAAGTCATTCAGCATTAGAAATAATGGATGGTGCAAAAGATGAAGACTTTGAGACAGTCGTTTATTGTCAAAAAGGAAGAGAAGTGCCTTATCAAAGATTTAATCGAATTGCAGATGAGATAAAGATTGTTAAAAAATTCAAGGATATGGCAAGTCCAGCAAATCAAAAAATAATGAGAGAGAATAACACAATTATTGTTCCACATCGTTCACTAACAGCATATCTTGGATATGAAATATTAGAAAATAAATTAAAAGTTCCAATCTTTGGAAATAGAAAGCTCTTCCAAGCCGAAGAAAGAGAAAATAAAAGAAATCAATATTATTTATTAAAAAAAGCAGGTGTCAAGTATCCAAAGATCTTTGAGAATCCAAAATCCATCAATAAACCTGCAATTGTCAAAGTAATGGAAAAAGATAGAAAATTAGAACGTGCATTTTTCACAGTTACATCATATGCAGATTATAAAGAAAAATCTGAAGAAAAAATCAAGAAGGGATTGATTGCTAGAAAGGATTTAGAAAAAGCAAGTATAGAAGAATTGGCCATTGGGACCTATCTAAATTTTAACTTCTTCCACACGCCAATTTCTGATCAAGTTGACTTCATAGGCATAGAAAGAAGATTGCAAACCAATATTCATGATTACAACGCACTTCCTGCAAAACAACAATTGGAAATGGACATACCATTACAAAACATCGAGGTGGGGCATACACCTGCAAGTATTAGAGAGTCATTATTAGAAAAAGTCTTCAAAATGGGAGATAAATTTGTCAGAGCAGTTAAGAAAGAATATGCCCCAGGAATTATTGGTCCATTTTCACTTCAAAGTGTTATCACAAAAGACTTGGATATGATTGTATACGATGTATCACTTCGAGTACCAGGTAACCCAATTGTTGCAACAACTAGTCCATATACTAAATACCAATATGGTACAACATTTGGAATTGGTCGACGTATAGCAATGGAAATTAAACGAGCAATAGAAGAAGATAAAATAAAAGAAATTGTTACGTAGTCTCTTCGATTGGACTTTTGAGCATATTAGTTCTTACTAGAATAGGAATTTGATAATATACTGCTAGTGCAACAGCATCAGATGCACGGTAATTTCGTAAAACAAGGTCCTTTTTTCCAGTCAAATAGAGATTCGCACGTAAGGCATCCCCGCTTTCATAAATTTTGACTTTAACTAATAATAGCTCATTTGCTTCACAAATGTCTTCAAGCATTTTGTAAATTGTTGGAACAGTATCGTGATCACCGTCAAGAAAGCTTGCGATATGTCTAGATACCTCACCAGAAAATGCACGCATGTGAAATTCTCGTTTATCATCCGAGTGTAAAATTACCAGACCTTCATTTCCGTATGGATCTACAAAACCTAAATTACTGATTGTGACTACTTCATAATCTGGATCTTGAACTTCATTGATTTCCATTCTCAGATTTACTTGCAGAACATATGTTAAAAATATAATGAACTAAGTAAAAGATCTCACATGAAAACAGAGACTACCAAAGGTGGTCAAAATGATAAAAAATTAATCATTTTAGGATTCATCTCAATTGGAATTTTATTTTTGATCTATGTTAGATTTGAATATCAAGAAATTACACCAGATGCAGTTCAATCAATTCAAAGATTAGGAGTAGCATTTTATGTACTATTTGCAATTTCGGTTGGGATGATTGGAGTAGGGCTTCGCAAATTTCAAAAAAGAGTTGCAGCAACAGGAAATACAACAGCATTATCCATGATTTGTAATAATACACTTGGAAGTAAAGCCAAAAAAACATTCATCGTGACATTCATCATTTACGGGGTGTTTTTTTCAATGACTTCAGGAATTTTGGTATATCAACCAGAAGTCGTATTTTCATATCATTATGGAGCAGATGTCCCTTCAGCACATGTAACACCGTGTTGTGGACCTCCAGGATATATGCCAAAATTTGTCGCATACCTAACAGAACATGTTGGAATAAACATTGTTCCAATTAATCTATTATTACAGATTATAGTATCGTATCTTGTTGCAGTAAATACCGCATTAGCAGTTAATGCAATTTCAATTGCAAAAAAGACAGGAGGTCTGGGAAGTATAGGTGCAGCAACAGGATTATTCATAGCATGTCCCACATGTGTTGGATCATTTTTATCATTATTTATCGGTGCAACAAGTGCCGTTACATTTACAATTGCAATTACAGAACTGCAAACTCTATTCATTGTGATCACAATACCAATATTGATTTTGACGCCATTTATCATATCTAGAAGAATACTGAAATCTCAAAATAATATTAGTTAGATTTTACAGTGATTTGAGGATTATCAATATTTCCAATATCAAATCCGTCTCGACGTAAATATTTCAGAACTAATTTGTATACAAGTTCATCATGATTCACTTCTTCAGATAATTGTATCCAAGACATAGAGTCATTATCAGTTATGAGCGGTTTTAATTTTGTATTAATGCCCTCTGCAATTTTTTTACAATCTTCATATGAATTTCCATTCATGTAGGAGGTGCCACGACTGTCACAAGTTTTCATATCTTCAGTAGAAAAAGGTTGAATAATAATTTAGTTAGAAATTTTTCAGTTTTTGAGTAACAATTTTAAAAATTTCATTATTGTCCAGCAGTATACATGGTAAGCCATTTTCTTCACATGCTTGACCACTTTCAGTATCTCGGGTAACCAAAATCATTCCATTTTCTTTTGCATAATTAATAACCGAATAATCAGTATGGAGCTTCTTACCCTCAACTCGGAGTTTTTTTACACTATACGCATCATATCCAAGCTGAATTAGACGATCATCCATGCCATCATCCATTTCATCAATTAAAATTTTCATTTTAAATTAGCAGTGAGTTTTTTAATTTGGGATATGATTTTGGTTTTATCAGTGATAGAAATTTCAGGCTCTACTGTAACAAACAAAGATTTTGTTTTTGCATACATAACTATTTGAGATATATTCTCACGTTCAACATTCACAAATCTTACTTTACCCAATGATTTATCAAACTCCTCTCTCATCTTTCTACGTACAGTTACATCCTTACAAAATTTTTCTTCATTTTTTGTCTTAAGTAATGATGGGACTTCATCTCGCATTTCGGTTTTTAATATTTTCCCATTTTTATGAATGATTGCAACAAAACGAATCTTTTTGTGTAGTTTACCAATTTTTTTAATTAGAGTATCCAATTCATTTTTCTGTGCCATAAAGTTTGCCAAAAATGATCAAATATAATGGTAATTGAAAATAAAATAAATAGAAAAAAGGGATTTTAATAAAAGGCTGCGTTAGCTGTGCCGGTTATCTTTTCCACAGTTTTATGGTCTGCAATCTCTGCAATAGTGTTTACATTCATCATTCCAGTTACAACAAGTATGTTCTTGTCCCATCTGTGAGTTGCTGCTTGAACGTGATACTTTTCAGTAATCTCATATTTTGGCAAATCGACGTTTGTACCCTTTGGAAAGATTACCTCTAGATGCACATGCGGCATCATGTCGGGGAATTTTCTTTCCAAAGCCATTACATTGAGTAGTAGGTTTGAATCGGTCTTTGGAAATAACTTTGAGACGTCTTGCATGAAAGCATTATACATGCCTTCGAGTTTTTGACTTCTCTCGTTATCGTTACCAGAATCCTGCAATCCTTTTCACTCCTTTGTAGTCGTCATGCATTATGCAACCTCCAATGAATCCTGCGATTCCTCCGTATATTACATGAAGAATCAATGCATTGATGTAAATTTTGTCGCTTTCATACAACAAAGTTGCTAATGCTTTTTGTTGTTCCAAGTCAAATTGAGATACGTCAGTAATTATCAATTCTACCTCCATCATTGGAGTCATTACGAACATGTGAATTGGTAAGAATGCTATTGTGAAAACAATTAGCCCAGTCCAAACACCAGTAATTATTGCTTTTGGGACTGTTACCAATCTGAAGAATCTCCAAATGTTTGAAGCCAAAAAGTACATAGCTCCAATCAATGCTGCAACGCCCATATGTGCCATAAAGCCCATTGCAATTGCTAATCCTTCATCTACGCCCATTGTGATACCGATAGTTTTGTAGAATGTTCCTGCTGGGATATCTAACATTTGATCGATTGCAAAGAATGATGAGAATAATGCAAAGCCACCCATTAGGCCTGCTCCGATTCCGCCCTTCATCAATGCGATCTTACTTGGAAGTGATTGTGTAGTGCTCATTAAACAGTTTTTTTAATTTATTGTATTTATGGGTTATGCACTAGGGTATGTATAGTGGTAAGTATTAGTATTATTTCATTTCTAGTGGTAAACATTAGGCACTAGACTCACCATAGGGCACTAGGCTTTAATATCATTACATTTCAAAGTCCATTATGACAGAAGAACAAGAATGGGCAAGTCTCCTGGCAGAAGTTTTTGATAAACTAACTGCAAAGCACGCAGCCATTTCATACAAATTCGATAAGTTAGAACTTAGCGGAATGGTAGACAGAAATGGTAAAAAAGTTTCAACTGGAACAGTTGTGCTAACAGGCGGATTGACTATCACAACAAAAACCTAATCAGGATTGATACGAAATGAAAAGCGACCTTCCTGCCAATTTTTTACTTTACCTCCGTAGCGGAGATTTATCCATAAGTGATAAAGATGGCACAGCCATTGAATTTTCCTCAAAAGGAGATATAAGAAGAATAAATATCGCACATCTTCCTACAAAAATTCCTGGAAAAATGAGCCTTCTAAAACAACTTACCGAGGCTAAACATATTGGTAAAATCCTAAAAAAGGAGAATGTTACACTTGAGATATTACATAAAAATAAACTAGTCCTTAAAATGGGCAAAAATGCTAAACCAAAATTATCATCTTTAGTTACATTGAGTAAAGACATAGAGATTGTAGATCTCAAAGAACTTCGCAAATTAGACAAAGAGTGATAAAATGAGTCAACAGGCTAGTTCAAGCAGATTAGAGAAAATGGCAGCATTAAAAGAAAATGCAGACACAAAAGATTATTCAATTCTAGTAACAGGTGCAACGGGTTTCATCGGAAAAAAATTACTCGAGAGATTAGCCAAAACAGGTTACAAAGTTACTGCAATGTCCAGATCAAAATATCCGGACGCAGAAAATATTAAATTTGTTGCAGCCGATGCATTTGAAATGAATTCATTAACTAAAGCACTGAAGGGGATAGAAACAGCATTTTATCTCCTACATTCAATGGAGGGTTCAAAAAAAGAATGGGAGAAATTTGCAGATAGAGAAAAGTTACAGGCTCAGAATTTTCTTAAAGCTGCAGAAGATGCAGGAGTAAAGAGGATAATCTACCTAGGAGGTTTAGTTAATGAGAGTTTAGAATTATCAAAGCATATGAGAAGCAGGCACGAAGTTGGTAAAATTTTAGCATCAGGCAATATTCCTGTGACAGAATTAAGAGCATCCGTTATAGTAGGAGCAGAAGGTGGCTCTTATGCAATGCTCAGATATCTAGTAGAAAGATTACCACTAATGGTATGTCCAAAATGGGTTAAATCAACAACACAACCAATCGCAGTAGATAATGTTGTAGATTATTTGGTTGGGGTTATGAAAAATCCCATGACTGCAGGAAAGACATTGGAAATAGGAGGACCAGATAAAATGACATATGAACAGATGATGAGACTGTATTCATCAATAATTAATCGAAATCTAAACATCATACAGATACCATTTTTGACTCCAAGATTATCATCATACTGGATTGATTTAGTAACGCCGGTAAAAGCATCATTAGCAAGACCACTAGTAGATAGTTTGGTACATGATTCTTATGTTAAAGACAACAGCATTGATGAATTAGTTCCAATAAACCTCAAGCATATGACTGAAGCAATAAAAGAAGCCAGAGATGAGGCAGTAGCATTCAAACCTATTGGAAAATTGCCTGAAGAAAAGACATCATACAAAGTTAATCAGAAATTACTTTTGATTTCACTTTGTGCCATGGCAATTATCGGTTCCACATACTATTGGATGGATGATAGAACAGATGTTTGGGAAATTTCATGGTTATTTGGGTCAGCAATATGGTATGTTGCAATTATTTTTGCAATTTTATTTGTAAGGCAAAAAGCACGATTAGGATATCTCATTGGAGGACTATTATCATGGGTAACTTTGGCGTTTTGGTTATTTGATAACTTTTACGTTGTATTCCAAATGTCGGTAATAGGTGCAGAACCAAGTATAGACGTGACATTAAGGAACTTCATAGGAGCTGCATTTGCAGGATTGGCAATATTCTCATCTCATAACGTATTTCACAAAGTTAGGGTTTACCAGGCAAGGGGTGAATCGGTCAAAGAATCTGCCGGAGCAGAAGTTCCAAGCGGGGCAAGACCCGTGTATAATACGGATTTCACATAAATTAAAAATTAGTTTTTTTATTAAAAATAAAGAAAATATGTATTAGAATTAAGGGAAGCTGAGATGAGGATTTTCTTCTAATGCACTTTGTAGAATTTTTTGGACTTGAAGGTGTTTTGAGAGACATTCTCTTGTTTCAAAATTAGAGTGATCAAATACGGATTTGTCACAAAAGACGCAATCGACTTCAGGGTCAGTTAACATATTCAATTGACCGAATTTTCATTATAAAGGCTGATGAATTGTGATAAGTACTAAAAAACTCACCATGGTGAGTGTTGGTTTATTAGATGTGAGAGGTAAAAGTCCTCATGTCAGAGGGAATTAATGCAAATGATTTTTTAGAAGAATTAGACCATACTCACATAGTTCTATTTCACGATGGCAATAATGAAACAAAAGAAACAGAGTATAATTTTATCAAAAAAGGACTAGAAAATGGACAACATTGTTTTTACACGACTCAGAAACCTCAGAAAATTTTAGATGAAATGAAAGGATTTGGAATTAATACGGAAAATAACGAGCTCCTCCATATTGTCGAAATACCGGAGGCATTTGAAGACTATTCAAAAATGATATTAGATAAGGTTGAAGGACTTCCTGAAGAGGCCAAAATTAGAGTGATATCCACCCATTATTTTGACTTCAATACTGAAGAAAAAACTGACAGAATGGCTGAAATTGAACAATGTGTAGATGACGGTTTTGAAAAAATTAACGGTAATTTCCTCTGCTCATTCGAAGTTAGTCAAATAAATCAAAATCTAAGGGATAGATTCCTAAATCAACTGTTAGAATCACATAAAGCAATAATATTTCAGACAGAAGAGAAAGGTACCGAAGTATTTACCACTCCTTAGTCACTAAATACCAAATTCTTAGTTTTTGCAGTTGTACCAGTACGTATCTCGATTTATTAAAGTCTAAAAGAAAGCAAAAATTATGGCAAAGGAGAGAAGAACACGTATTCAGCTATATTTCGATATAATTTCTGCAATTTTTGAAGAAGAGATGGATAATGACAGTATTTCTCCTACACGTATTCAGTTCAAATGCAATACATCCTATGATAAATTGACAAAATATCTCGAAGAAATGAAAACTAAAGAAATTATCGACAGTGATGACCAAATCAAGGTTACTGAAAAAGGTAAACAATTTCACAAAGATTATTCAAAAATTAATGAGTTAATACAAGAATTAAGCATACAAAATTAGATTCGAAGTTAGAAAATCATTCAAATTTATGTTTCAATCATTAATGTTAGCACTAGGTATACTTATTAGGCACTATTGCTAAAATAGGGCATGGTATATCTTCGAAAAAAGAAGGTAAAAGGTGTAGATTATCTGTATTTAGTAAAAAGTACATGGGATAAAGAAAGAAAGACTTCAAGGCAAGAGACCATCAAATATCTAGGAGAATCATCATCAGTCACAAGAGATGACATTCCAGTAGAATTTAGAGAAGATGCAAAAATCAATTCATTTTTGCTGCAGAATACACCAAAAGATAGAGAAAAGCGTGAAAAATTAATCGAGCAACTGAGAACCAAATTATTTTCATCACTTACAGAAGGGAGTCTAAAAGATACAATGGATATCTACACTGCATTTGTAGCAGGCAACACACTTGATCAATTTTATGAACGAGTAATGACACCAGTTATGTCTGAAATTGGATACTTGTGGTCAGAAGGTAAATTATCAATTGCAACTGAACATGTTGCAAGCAATATCGCACATAGTTTAGTCAAAGTAATTGCTGATGAGAATAGAAAATCTAAAAAAGACAAAGGAAAAATTGTATTAACTACACCTGTAGGCGAAGATCATAATTTAGGATGTAATGTATTGGATTCATTTTTAGTTTCAAAAGGCTTTACAACATTCAATCTTTCACCATCAACTCCTGCAGAATCATTAATTGAATTTATTAAAACTGCAAAGCCAGATGCGTTAATCGTATCCATAACATTAGAAGATAATATTAGATCGGGACAAAGAATGGTTAAGAAAATCCACGAGGCATACAAAAAACTACCAATATTCATCGGAGGGTTAGCCTTTTCAGAAAAAACAAATTTCAAATTTGATGGAAAACTTATCACAGATGCCCATGCATTGGAACAAATTCCTCGAATTATAAAAAAGAAGTAATTACCACTATTTTGACCAATTTCCACTAGCTTAAATATTCTAAACGTTTAGCAGAATCATGGGTTTAACAAACGATAGTTTGATTGACACAGTATTTGAAAGATTTCCGGAAAAGAAGGAAATTACAGAACAAGGCGACGAAATTTTTGTAAACTGGAACTTCCAGGACTTTCAAGACGGCGGATATCTAAACTTCAAAGCAGACCGTTCAGATCTTTTTGCGCTAAGCATAATGATTGAAAACTATGCATCAAAACATACAGCCCCACTACTCGCATCATTTGAGACAGACAAACGATATGAATTCGTTAAGGATAGATATCTCAAATTGATGAAAAAACTTCCAAGAACATGGGTTATTGGAAACTTTAACAATCCACATCTAGCTCAAGAAGTACCAGACAGCTGTCAGGTACTAAGCTGTATAGGAACACCACTTGCAACAGTTTGGGCAGTAGTGACAAAAGGACCAGACGGTCCAATCGGATTGATAGCAGAAGAATACGGAGTTGGAAAATTCAGAGGATTCTTTTCAACTCAACCTGATATAGTGCAGGCAGCTGTAGATGCAATGGGTGAAATACTAGTAACGAAGTTCGACTTTAACAAAAAAGAATATGAGTTTGCTAAAGGCGGATACTAGTGCAAATTGACTGAAAAATCTTCTTTTTTTCCCAAAAATGTTTTCGGAGCATTCGGTATTTTATTTTTCATTAGTGGTGCAATAATTCCATTACAGAATTTGATAATTTGGGGACCAGAATTTGTCGCGAGGTATTTCATATCATCAGACATAACTGCAGAAAAACTATCTCTAGTAGTTATTGGAATTGGTTGTGCAATGATAATTTACGGTAAGAAAAAACAAAACCAAATTTAAGAAGAAGCACGATCTCTAGGATCCAATTGTAGCGATTTGTTATAACACTCAGATGCCTCATCGTATCTTCCAAGACTTCGTAAGACAACACCTTTTTGATTCCACAAATCAGGATCATTAGGTTTTAACAGCAATGCCTGTTCAAAATAGCTTAATGCATCTTCAAAATTACCATCTTCTAGATTTGTAACACCATTTTGAATTAGAGTTTCTATTTCAGTCACTAAACATCTATAGTGTTACTCGGAAATAATCCCATCGTTCAGGATCAAATTTCTTAACAAAAACAACATTCTTGTCATTTTCTTTTCTTTCATCAATTACATCACGCATTGCAAAACTAGTCATGAATTTGTAACCTTTTGATTGGACCTGCATCATGAATAACTGTCTAAGCTCTCTACCTCCATGAAATCCCCAATATCCATTTTTAATTGCGACAGGTTCAAGAAAGACTGTATTATTTTTACCACGATTTCGGTCTTCAAATTCTACATCAAAATTATATTTTTCTAAGGGACCACCTTTTGCAAATCCAATAATTTGACCAGTTGAAGTTCCAATACGAAGCATATTAAGAATTGTATCAGGATCACGAACTGATTCAATAAAATCATCTCTTGTGAATTGTAATGGTTTTGGTAATTCTCGATATATTGATAAAAGTTCATCAAGGGCATCATCGGAAAGTGCACTCTTCTGTATACAAGGAACTAATGGTAATCCATCATATACGAATTGATTATAAATTTGAATTTCTTCTTGACGAAGTTTCATGAAACCGACAATATTGTCTAAGAAATTTTTTCTCATATGTTTTGGAAGTCCGTTTAGAACTCTTTGACACATATCAGGTTCATTATTGAGCATATCTTCAAAAAAAACAACTGAGCGTCTAACAATAAATGCGGGATGCCAGCTGGATGAATGAGCATTCATTTTTGCCATCTCCATTGCTTTTTGGAAATCACCTAAAGCATAGCCTCCGATACGGTCAGAAATGGAGAGGAAATGGCCTAGATCTCTAAAGTGTTTTTGTCGTTCTTTGTTATCTTTAATCTCAGAATTTGAAAAATAGTTTTGGATGAAGTTTTCAGTTTTAGTAATCACATCACCAGTCCAAGGATAAACGGTTCTAGATATAATAGAACAAATTAGATTTTGATCTAAATTAGCATCAGCGAGAAGTTTTTGAATAGTTTGATCTTTTGAAATAAATTGTATGACATTTTTTTCATGTGGTTTGTCTATTGATTTGTCAGGATCAAAATCATGTAGAAGTGCAGATGCATAAAGATAATTCAAATCATTTCGAGAAATGTAATTGTCTTCAAGTGCATGTATGCCAGAAAGTAGAGTAACATAGGTTACTTCGAGTTCATGATCAACATTATGGTAACCATAATAATCACTGAATAATCCATTGTTTTTGAATAATTGTATCGTGTAATCTAATAATTTTACATTTGCATCAGTAGCAAGTTTTACAGAAGAAAGTAAATCAAAGATTCCATTTCTTAATGATGGGGAATTTGCAAATTCCTGCATGTGTTAAACGAATGAATTGGGTTTTTAAGTTATTTGGCAAATATGCTAAATATCCCAGATCTATTATAAACTAAATAATGATATTTTGAGTATGGGACTAAAACGGTACTTGGTTACAAGAGGTCTAACAATGTTTGGAGTTCTAATGATCACATTACTACTTACAATTTCCCTTGTTGGTTCAAATATGGATACAATTCTAAAACAGGGAATAATTTATCAAGTAAGAGCCGAAATTACAGAAAATACTACCATAGCACAGGGATTTAACAATCCAGAGGAGTTTGAAAAATTTGTTCAACAAAAAATTGATGAAAGAGTGGAAACATTAGGTCTTGACACACCATGGTATTCACCACAAAGACTTGGTTATACAATGTATAAAATTTTGATTTTAGATTTTGGTAATGCGACATTTTTGACAAGTGACTCAGGTTCATCAAATGTAGGTGAAATAATTTTTGAGAAGATGCCAAAAACAGTTTTGTTGTTCACCACAGCCACGATAATTATATCGATTATTGGGATTTTGTTAGGTGCTGCATCAAGTAATAAAATTGGTTCAAAAACTGATAGAATCACATCAACATTTGCAGTAATTAGCAGTAGTTTTCCAGTGTGGTGGATTGGTATGTTAATGATATTTGTATTTGCATTTGTATACCAAATTTTTCCTGCAAGAGCAACACCAAGTATAGAGCCAGATGAACCAGGATATATTTTGGCGCTGTTGTATCACATGGCACTTCCAGTGATAACAATTGTTTTAATCGGATTTGGGGCATGGGCATATCTTGTTAGAAATTTCATGGTGGGAATAATGCAAGAAGATTTTATAACTGCAAAAAAAACTATCGGAATTAGTAAAAAGAAAATAGTTTATAGTCATGCACTTAGAAATGCAGCACCGCCAATTGTCACTATACTTGCGTTAAGTTTGTCAGGATCATTAGGGGGGGCAATAATTACAGAAGCTGTATTTGATTGGCCAGGAATGGGAAGGTTATATTTCGAGGCCATTAGTGTAATGGACTTACCAGTGATAATTGGTTCAACATACATTTTAACAGTATTATTTTTGGTGAGTATTTTTATTGCGGATTTATTGTATGGTTATTTTGATCCACGGGTGAGAACAGCAAATTGAGTAGTGTGTCAACACATGAAATTAAAAAAGAATTTCTGAAGAGTAAATTAGGATTAACAGGAGTTTTTATTTTATCAGGATTAATTTTAGTTTCAATAATAACAATTTCAGTAATTCCGGCATCAACATTTCAAGAATGGAATAATCCTGAAAAATGGATTTCATATCCAAAAACATCCGTACCAAGTTGGGTAAATTTTTTATCCTCAGATAAGATTCCGGAACATAAAATTATCAATCCCAAAGTTTTTCAGTCACAAGAAAATGGTATTTTCCTTACATCACAACAATTTGGAGTATATTTCGAGTACGATGATTTTCCAAGTGATTTTATTTTTGAAATGAAAACAAAATATATTGATTCACATCTTGTTCAAATCAAAGTTATACGTCCCGATGGAATTACTCTAGAATTGTTGTCTACATCACTTCCACATTCAGATAATGAGACAATTCATAATCAGAGATATTTTTCAACAGACAGCATGATAAAGAAAAATCTAAATACATACAAAAATGATTTTGGATTTGATTTTCAAGTAGGTGCAACTGAAATAATATTCTCAGAATTATATCAAAACCAAATACAAAAAGGCAATTATATTTTCATTGTGGATATCTACGGAATTGAGAAACATGTAGAAGTTTTAGAATCAAAGATGATTTTGGGTGGAAAAGCATATGGTTTAATGGGAACAGATGAACTTCGGAGAGATTTAGCAATAGGATTACTGTGGGGCACACCACTTGCACTTTTCATTGGGATTTCAGTATCAATTGGATCAGTTGTAGTTGGATTAATTTATGGAGTTTATTCCGGGTATAAAGGAAAGAAAACAGATGAAGTAATGATGCGATTTAATGACGTCATCTATGCATTGCCAGCACTACCATTTTTAATAATTCTAGCCGTTACTATCAGTAACAGTATTTTTCTGATGATAGGTTTTCTTATGATTTTTAGCTGGGTAGGAATTGCAAAAGTTTCACGAAGTATGTCACTTCAAATAAAAACTAGGCAGTATATTGAAGCTGCAAAGATTATGGGACAAAAGGATTCAAAAATAATCTTTAGGCATATTCTTCCCCAATTACTACCATATGCATTTGCAAGTATTGCAATTTCAGTACCAGCGGCAATAACTACAGAAGCAGGATTAAGCTTTCTTGGATTAGGAGATCCTTCATTTCCAACATGGGGGCAGATTTTACACGATGCTAACACATACGGCGCAGCCGCACAAGGATTTTGGTGGTGGATTGTCCCCCCAGGAATTTTAATCGCAATTACAGGATTGGCATTTGTTTTTATTGGAAATGCATTAGATGCAATAGTTAATCCAAAACTAAAAAGATAATCTATCCAGTAAGAGTAAATTTACGTATTAGATCAATTGATGAATCATTTAATTTTATAGTATAAGTTGCTGCGTTTGGATTTGTACTTTTTTCTTCTGCCAATAGTTCAGTGAATTTTGTTTTTTCTTCTTCAACTGCACCAGCCTCATGTGCGCATAAATTGAATGCTTTGAGTTGAAGATTATTTTTTAATAAATAGGATATGAATTTTTTATAATCTTCAGTACTATTCCATTCAATATTTTTTTCATCACATGCAGATATCCAGACATCGACAGAATTATGGAAAAAAACTTTTTTTCTAATTACATCTAATGCTAAATCTGTTTGAGACATATTTTTGATCCTAAAACATTGCACGTTTCATACTAGATCCACATCGTGGACATTCTCTTGCATTGTAGACCTTATGACATACAAGACATTCATATTTTATTCCAGGCTTATCGCTGTTTTGACCAAATAATCCTCCACCAAATCCACCGGAACTTCCAGAACTAGAAGAACCGCCGCCAAATCCACCTCTCATTCGACTCATCATTCTTCGTCTTAAAATTAGTGGGAATGCAATGAAGAGAGCTAATGCAGCACCCAATCCATATGGAAATGGAAGAATCATTTGTAACCCAATACTTACTGCAAGAGATGCAAATAGAAAAATTAAATATGATTTGTAGTTAATCATGATAAGAAATTTATCCTAATTTCAAATATAAGGCTTATTGAGTAATTAGCAATTAATTATTCATCAAGTATGGGAATTGTATTTCCAGAACTATCCCATGCAAATACATCTTCATCTTCATAAGGAGATTTTACGATTACGGAAACTAACCCAAAAAAATTATGTAGATCCTCCGAAGAAGGTTCTGCGGTCCCTACTGGATGTGAATGAACCATCCCGATGTAATCAGAATCAAATGGAAGTTGATTGGCGGGAAATCCTGCAAAAGTTGGACCAGTTTCATGAAATGGAGGAACTACTAAGCTTTCAACAAACATTTTACCCTTTTTTGAATGACCTTTTAGAATCAAAATCATCTCATCAGGATGAGTTATCTTACAATATGAAATAATTCCATCACGAGTTTCATTTAGAAACACAAGACTACGTTCTAGTTTTTTTGTTTTAAAAATCATTGATTATCGGTAGAGATTGTATAAGATGTAGAGGTTACATCTTTGAGATTTGTTTCTATTTGGTGTAGTATTGTAGGTAAAGAATGCACAAGATCAAGATTTTCCTCTTCAAATAATTTCAATTTAGATGAAGCATCAGAAACATCAGATTCATCATGTTTTAGATTATTTTCAACGATTTGGATAGATTTAGAATCAAAGTTTTCAAGTTTTTCAAGTAACTCATGTTTTTTAGTTTCAAATTTTTCTTTGGTGGAAATTAATGAAGGAATGAGATTTTTTATTTCTGCAATACTATCTTTTGATTTTGAAGTATCCTTTACAGATACAGAACCAGAGTCAATTCCGGTAACAATAGAATCAAGTATATTTTTAATTCCAGAAATATTATTTTCATTCAATACATCATAAGGAGTAGATGATAATTTAGCAGTCAAATCTTTCAATTCCTTATCATGTGAGGATATATGGACAAACTTCCCAAGAGGTCTAGAAATTTTGGTAAATTCATCATCGATATCATGACGAATTTTTACTTCCTCATAATTAAAATCAGATAATTGAGATTTCATATCAACATAGGACTTGTAGCCAGAAGAATTTTTAATTTCATTTATTTCATTTTTAAATTTTGAGATTTTTTCCTTCTTTTCATTTATGGTAGATTTTAGTTCATCCATACGTAGATTTTGTTTAGATAATTTTTCTAGTGTTTTTTCTCTAGATGATAATAATTCATTAATGATTTTAACCGAATTTTCAGTGGCGGTAAAATTATCAATTAATTCATCCACATCTTTTAGATTATTAGAAAGTTCTTTTAGATCATTTGTGAGTTTTTTTGAATATTTTGGCGCGAAATGGTGAATTACCTTAGAATGCTTTCCTAACATATCCCCTACTTTGTTTATTCCAGCAGTGGATGTTTTTTTGAATCTCATGACATCGTCGGTGGAATTAATATCAGGGAAAGTATTTCCAAATTCTTTTTTTATTGCTGAAATAACTTCTTTTTTTCCACGATTTACCATTATTTGAAAATGAGGATCAAGCTTGTCAGGATCCAATTCATCTTCGGATAATTCATTCGCAATTTTTAAGATGACTTCTCTTTGAGGATCAATTCTATTTCGATGTGATTTTATTTCTGCGGCAAGTGTTCCTTTTCTAAGGATTACTATATCATCCAGTATTTTTGGAATTTCATCTAATGTGATAGTTTGGTATGACGGGGAAGAATTTTCCAAAGGTTCATCATACTCAACTTTCTTTTTACCCCAACCAAAAACCATAATCAAAGGATCAATAGTTGAATTATATAAATTTGAGAAGTGTTGTGTTACAATATGAATTCAGGTTCAGTGAAGAAATCAGTAATAATTGATTCAGATTTAGAAAAAGTTTGGTCAAAAATTAGTAAAATTACAAAATTAGACTGGTTGGAAGGTCAGAAATCAACAAAATTTTTAGGAGAAAAAAAGACAGGTGTGGGGGCTAAACGCTTAATCTCATTTGAAGATGGGTCAGACGTAGAAGAGCATATAGTAGGATGGAGACGAAAAGAATATTTTTCATACATCGCAGTTTCAGGATTGCCACTAGATGCATATCATGCTACAATATCCATTGAAAAGAATAAATCAAAATCAGTGAAAATTACATGGGAATCTTACTTTGCATCAAAATCAACAAAGGATGAATTTGTTGAATTTGTTGAATTTTTATCAAATTTTTATACACATTCTTTGAAAAATCTAAAAAAAGAATTTTAGAATTTTTGAATTAATCTTGTTTTTGCAGAAAATCCAATTACCGCTACAATAGATATTACGAGTACCAAGGAGGCAACTACGCCAAATTCAGGAACCACTTGAAAAGTGGATGTTTGGCCTACAGGACCGTGAACTCCAAGTATTGCATCTTCATTCAAAGAACCGATAAAGTGTCCAATTCCTTGGAAAGTTACATCAATATCTACAGGATAAGATTTAGGATCATATTCCAATGGGGCAGTAGTATGAACAGGATATTTGAATAAATGACGATGTGCATCTTCTTCAGCAAATATTACTTGTTCGTTTTGGGATATTTTGATATCATAGTTTACATGGTTAATTACAAATCCATCAGATTCCATAAATTCAACCTCAACTATTAGTGGAGAACCTTTTGCTCCATCATTTGTAACAATGTTTGCAAATACTTCGCTGATAACTCCGGGATCTTTATCAGATACTTCAGGAGTGTCATCACCATAAATTATGGATTCTAATTCATCAACTGTCGTTCCATAGTTAGATGCAGTATCATCAACAATTTTTGCACCTTCAGGCAATATTTGTAATTGGCCAGCCATCCATGGGTGAACCATACAGAAATAATCAAAAGTTCCAGTGGTATCAAGTGTTAATTCAAAATTAACTCCAGGTTGTTGCAATCCACTGTCCCAAACTCCATCAGGACCGGTCATAGGAGTGCCACTAGTTGCAGTATGGGCAGCATCATCACCGTTAAGGAAAATTATTGTATCACCAACGCGTGCAGTGGCATACGAAGGTACAAAACAAAGATTTGTTACTTCACATCCTTGTTGTGATGAGCCTCGTGCATTTTCAATTTTAATTTCTTCTGCAAATGCGCTTTCAGAACCAATTGCAGTAAATGCTAGAGATATAGAAAGAATCATCAATCCAAGTCCTAAATTTTGCATAATGTTTTGACCACAACTGAGTATAAAACTAATGCTAATTTAGATAACTGGTGGTAAAAATTAATCACTCTTGCCGAAAATCACAACAGGAGAGATTTGATCTTTGTCATGAATTTCAGTTTTCATGTATACAATAGATTCACCATAAGTTATTTCCAATGTAACAGGAGTAGTTTTCCACCCATATTTTGGAACTTTATCAAGTGGCACTAATTTAGTAAATTTTGAATCATAAATCTCAAATTCTTTATGAAAAGTATTCTCCATACCTAAAATTTCTAACACAGCAAATGATGATTTTTCATCTTTGTCAACAAAAGTAATTGATACAGAATTACTATCTTTTTCATATACAGCATCAAATGTAAAATTACTGAAATCAGCATTTTCAGAAAAAGGGTTTAAAATTATTACTGTACTAACCGAAATAGTTACAATTAAAATAATGATAAAGAATTTTGGTGCAATCAATTATGAAAACTCTTTTTTGATTGAATTTAGGAATTTTGATGAAACACGGACGCGTTCCATGGTTTGTTCCAAAGTCATTTCAGTACCTCGTAAAGGATTCGCTTTAAAGAATTTACGTATTTCTTTTTCTTGTTTTGCGTCGACAACTTGGCCAATACTTGCAACAACCCTATTCAATAATGGATTACCAATTCCAGCTTTTTTGACAATTTTTTTCCAGTTCTTTTTGAGCCATCCCCATAAGAATTCTTTACCATATAGATTTGCAGCAATTCTCATGATTGGCATTTGAATATTTTGAGAACGAACATCAGGACCTAAGGTAAACTCCAAGGTTTTTAGTAAGAGATTCTTCTGTTGGAAACTACACAGCGCAGCCAAGAATCTAAGTTTTTGTTCTTGAGATTTTGCCTTTTTGTATAATGACATGAATTTTTTGTAAGTGGATTCATTGCCATTCCATGCAACCAGAACAAAAACTGTTTCTTGTAAATCTGCAGACAAGCTATTTTGATTCTTCAAAAATTTATCAAATCGCTTCTTTGATTCGTTTAATATTTCTTCATCTCCTAGTTTACCTAATCCAGAAATTGCAAAGCTTCTCAAGAGAGCATTAGTATGAGGTTCATTCTTTTTTGCATCCCAGCCTAGCCGGTCATAAATAGTTCTAAGGAAATTTAAGGCATATTGTTTAATTTCATCTGAGAATTTTTCTTTATGCGTCAAAGAGTATAACGAGTATAGATGTTGAGCTAAGTTTAGAGATGAAATATAATTATCTTCATCAAAGTATGCATTTGTGAAGTCAAGATAATCCTGTAACTTTTTCTTTCCAGTCACGCATTGTGAATAATAATCATTTTGGATACTCCATCTATCTACATAATTTAGTACTTTTTCATCAATTAGAAGAGAAAGATTATCCAATGTTTCAGAATCATAATCCATTCTATAAAATCCAGTTCTACCGGAATTAATAATGAAGTTTCTTTCTTTATTTTTTAGTTTTAGTGACTGAGATTTTTTATCCATGATGTGAGATGTAGTGATATTTCCTTCATCAACAATTAGAGGAATTTTCCAGATTCCCTTTTTACTTGACTTTGTTTCTTCCAACAGATAACGAGTTTGTTTTAATGAAATTTGAGAACCTTTTCGGTTTACTGATACGATAGGAAAACCAACCTGATTGATCCAACTATCCATCATTTGATCAATTGGTTTTTTTGCAACGTCACCTATTGATTTCCATAAATCATGACCTTCAGCATTAGAGTATGCATGTTTTTTGAGATATTTTTGTAAGCCTTTTTGGAAGTTTTTGTCTGTTACAAAATGTTCTAACATTCGTAAGACACAACCTCCTTTATCATAAGAGATAGAATCAAAGATTTCCCTAATCTCAGAAGGATGGTTTACCTTAACATCGATAGGATGAGAAGTTTTCAAGGCATCAAGTGACATTGCAGTGTTCATTGCATCTTCTAGGAATTGGTCCCACAAATCCCATTCAGGATAGAATTTGTCCACAATTTTTGTTGCCATGAATGTAGCAAAACTCTCATTTAGCCACAAGTCATTCCACCATTTCATTGTGACCAAATTACCAAACCATTGATGAGCTATTTCATGAGAAATTACCTCAGCTATGAATTGCTTGGTTCTAGTGGAAGATGTTTTTGGATCATACAATAATATGGTTTCACGGAAAGTAATTGCCCCCCAATTCTCCATTGCGCCTGCAGCAAAATCAGGAATTGCAAGCATGTCAAGTTTTGGTAGAGGATATTTTATTCCAAAATATTTCTCATATTCACCAAGGAATTTTTTTGTTAACTCTAATGATAATTTTGCTTTATTTTTGTTTCCCTTTGTTGTTAAAACACGAATTTGGATATTCCTCAATTTAGTTTCCAAATACTCGAATTCACCAACTCCAAGATAAAGAAGGTAAGTTGACATGATCGGAGTGCGTTCAAATTCATAAATTATTTTTGAACCAAAGTTTTGTTTTTTCCTAACAGGCATATTTGATATTGCCATGTAATTTTTTTCCACTAGAAGAGATACATCGAAAGTTGCCTTTGTGGCTGGTTCGTCCCAACATGGAAATGCGCGTCTTGCATCTGCGGCCTCAAATTGAGTGGTAGCCATGTATTTTGTTTTGCCTGCAGGATCAGTGTATTTACTTCGATAAAATCCTAAAAGACGATCATTTAAGATTCCAGTATATTCAATACAAAGTTTAATTTTTCCTGAGACCTTTTTTCCTGAAGTAATAGAAAGAGATTCATTTTTTCCATCAAGTTTGAATTTTACTTCAATTGTTTTACTTTTAGAAAGTATGTAGCATTTTTGTATTTTAATTTCAGCACAATGTAGTATGAATTTATTTGAAGAGGTTGTTTTAAATGATAAAATTTCTATCCCTTTGAATGTGAAATTAGAGAAAATAGGCTCAAATTGTATATCATAATTTATTTCAGATATTCCCATTATGTTACTTGAAAAAAATGGCTTATCTAAAGATTAAGATTCGATTTCAGGCAAGGTTCCTAATCTATCTCCTTCCACCTTATTATTATCAGTTCGAATATGCGTTTCACCATTTAGGACATATGTATGAATAATTTCACCTGGCTCCCAATCTGTTTCATTTTTTTTGTATATTGTAAGATATTTTTTTCCTTTTTTGATTTGTGATGCAATGGTTTTTTTGTCGACAATTTGTGGTTTTCCAAATTCAGTTCCATAATCTTCATGAACCTGAACATGAGTTATGTTTGCAAGACCAGGACCCTTAGTTATTCCACTAACTACAAAATCTGCCCATTTACCCATAGTTCTTGAATTTTAAAAAGAGTATATAATTATTGATAGTTTTTTGAGCTAATGGCTAATGTCCAGTATTTGCTTTTGCATCTTTAATGAACCCTTTTGGTAACGTTGCACCTTTCTTTTTCATTTCTGCAGCATATGCATCTTTAGCATCTTCAGGATTAATAGAATCTAAAGAATCAGAATCATCATCTACAGATTCAAGTTCTTTACGCAAATTTTCTAATTCATTTTTAAGTTCAGTTGCAAGATCAACGTCTTCATTTTGGGATTCTTCTTCACGTTCTAGCTGTTCTTTTTCTGCTTTGGCTTCTGCTAGTTCTTTTTGAAGTTGTTCTGCTTCTGCCGCTGCTTTGGCTTCTGCTGCTCTTTCTTCAGCTTCTTCACGTTCTAGCTGTTCTTTTTCTGCTTTGGCTTCTGCTAGTTCTTTTTGAAGTTGTTCTGCTTCTGCTGCTGCTTTGGCTTCTGCTGCTCTTTCTTCAGCTTCTTCACGTTCTAGCTGTTCTTTTTCTGCTTTGGCTTCTGCTAGTTCTTTTTGAAGTTGTTCTGCGTCATTTTCAGAATTAATTTGAGACGTCTCAGATTTTTCATCATGAGCATGTGGACCTCCAGAAGCGGATTCTTCATTGAATCCTTTTGGTAAAGTTTTGTTAGAACGTGTCGCTAATGCCTCTTTTGCTAGTTCTTCTCGTTTTGATTCTGCTGCCGCTTGTGCCTCAGATGCTGCTTTCTCTTCGGCCTGTTCACGTTCTAGCTGCTCTTTTTCTGCTTTAGCTTCTGCTAGTTCTTTTTGAAGTTGTTCAGGTTCGGTGTTTGGTTTTTGTTGTGTTTTTTCTAATTTTTCTTTTACAAGTTTAATTTCTTCAACCTCTTTACGTAGTTGTTCCTGTGCAACATTTGCAGCATCAATTTCTTTTTGTAAATTATCACGAATTGATTGAGCCTCTTCTTCAGCCTGTTTTTTTGCTTCAGCCATAATTTGGATCTTTAATTCTTCAATTTCTTTTTCATGTTGTTTCCGTTCTTGTCTTATAGCCTCATCTTTTTCGGCTTTCACTATAGCTAATTCTTTTTTAATTTGTTCATCTTTTGAATCATCTTTAGTTTTCACTTCTGCCTTCTTTGATTTTTCATCATGAGCATGTGGACCTCCAGAAGCGGATTCTTCATTGAATCCTTTTGGTAAAGTTTTGTTAGAACGTGTCGCTAATGCCTCTTTTGCTAGTTCTTCTCGTTTTGCATTCTCAGCAACATTATCAGATGTAGGTTGTAATTTTGCTTTAGGTTTTGATTCCACTTTTGGTTCAGATTTTACTTCTGGTTGAGGAGGTGTTTTGGATTCTACAGTTGTGCGTTTTTTCCTAATGAAATTTCTTGTGTCATCTGCAGTTTTTGTAGAAGTTTCTTTAGTAGAAGTTACACGTTTAATCATACCAGAAATACGACTTTCTACAGAGGGTTTTGATTTAGATTCACTCTTCTTTTCAGAAATCTTAGAAGTGATCTTTGGTTCAGGTTCGATGTCAGGTATTTTAGGTTCTAATTCAGATAATAATTTTTTATAATCTTTTCCAGATGTTTTTTCAAGTTCTAAACGTCTAGAAATTCTAGCCTCGTGTTGTTCTTGTTCAGTTTGTTTTAATTTTTCTTTTAATTTTTTACTTTTAGATTTACCTTTTTCAAATTGTTCAAGATACTCTTTCTCATATTCAAGAAATTCTTTCTTTTGTTCTTTTTTGAAAGAACTGTTAAATGTACCATCTTCATTCCAATGTGAAACTTCTTTTGGTTTGTCGGTCCAATTTTCAGGCATAGATTTTTTTGAATTAGCTTTCTGTGCCTCTTTCGCTAGTTCTTCTCGTCTTGAATCTTCATATTCATAATCTCCATCATTTTCGTTTATTTTTGATATTGGTTCTTCTTTAACTGGTTCTGGTTCTGGTTCTGGTTCTGGTTCTGGTTCTGGTTCTGGTTCTGGTTTTGGAGGAGGAACATATGCAGGTTCATCTTTTTTCACTTCTGCAAAGACTATCTCTAATTCATCAACTAATGGCATGTGACCTAGATTATCACCGTCAACTTTGTTATCATCAGTACGGATGTATGCCTCACCATTTTTGACATATGTTCGAATAGTTTTTCCTATAGTCCATTCATTTTCATTTTTTTTATGGACAGTGACAAATGATATGCCATTTTGTATTTTTGATGATAATTGATATTTATCAATTAATTCAGGACGGCCAAAACCATGTTCCAGATCTTCATGGATTTGCACATGAGAAATGTTTGAAAGACCAGATCCTTTTTTGATTGCGCTAACTACAAAATCTGCCCACTTTGTCATTTGTAGTAATACTCGTCAAGTGCAATATACGCTTTTTCTAGAAAAGTATAGCGGATTTTACAAATTCCTTAAAATATTGTTTATGTCTAGATTTAGCAATGAGTGACATACGTTTTGTGATGATCGGTGTAGCAGTATTATCTGTAGGATTTATCGTAATGGCAGTTTTTGGAACTCAGTATCAAGACATTACAATTCAAACCAATGAATTTACAGAATGTTATGATTATACAGATGAAAATGTTCCAGTCAAAATTGATTGTGAAGAAAGATTACAAGATAGAAATTTGATGTTTGTAGGAGTTATTGGTATTTTAGCCGCAGGCGGAATTGCTCTACTCAAAGGGATTAGAGGTACATGGGATAACGATGTCAAACCCGAAGAGATGTTAGGACCTGGCGGAGATAAGAAAACCTCAGATGAAGATAAAAAAGATAACCCTTAGAGAAAACTGTCTAGAGATTCAGTAGAAGATAATTCATTGTTTTCAAGTTTTTTTGCTAGCTTATCACCCATCTGTTTAGCAGATTTAATTTTTCTTTGACCGATATGATAGTATACTTGATCAATGGTATCTTTTGCAATTAAAACAACTAAACGCCCTTCTGTTTTTCTCCCGGTTCTACCCTTTCTTTGTACAAAACGAATTGAACTTGGAACATTATCATAAAAAATTACCAAATTTACTTCAGATATATCCAATCCTTCTTCACCAACACGAGTTGCAACAAGAACCTGAGTTAAGCCATCTCTAAATCGTTGAACGGTTTCAATCTGTTTTTGTTGTTTTAAGCCAGTATCACCTGCTTTACCAATCAAAATTTCAGAATTAATTCCCATTTTTTGTAGTGTTTCATTTATTACATTTACAGAATCACGATAACTTGTAAAAATCAGGACTTTATCTTTAACAGAGGCAATAACTTCTTTTAATTTTGGAAGTTTTGAATGTTCAATCCCTTGAGATTTTGCAAAATTAGCTAATTCAATAGCGCGCATAAAATTTGGATCTTTTTCAAAAAGTTCTTTAATTCCCACACCTTTTTTTGCTTTGGTTCTATCACAAAATTTTAGGAAAGATGTGATACCATGAGCCTCAAAAATATTTAGCGCATATGTGATTCTAATTGCAGTGAATAATGGTTTTGCAGAAATACGATTTTGTGTCAATACATACTGACGAATTCGAAGTAAAGTAGAGAGAGATTTGTTTTGGCCAATTTGAATTCCATTTTTTCTTAATGTTGTGTAACGTTCATCTAATGCAAGTTGAAGGCATTTTTGAATTGCTTTCATTTCAGGTGGCAAATCAACCATAATCCATTCGGTATTTGTTTTTTGGATATAGGGTTGAACGTCAGGGCTTTCATCAGTTCTTTGTAAAATATTTTGTATACCAAGAGATACGATAATTTCAGTTGCCTTTACCTTCTCACTTGGAAGTGTTGCAGTCATTCCAAGTATGAGTGATTTTTCTTTGAAATGATTTGCAATTCCAGTATATGCATAATCACCAACAGCCCTATGAGCCTCATCAAATATCACAAGACTGAACTGATCAGTGTCAATCATATTTCGTTCTAAATCGTTACGAGTAATTTCAGGAGTTGCGCATATCACGCTATTCATCCAGGATTTTTTTCGTTTGTTTATCAAATCTTCACCGGTTACAATTCCAATATCATCTAATAGTAAATTTTCTTTAAGGAAATCAAAATGTTGGTTGACAAGAACACGTGTAGGAGCCAATAGCAAAACACCACCTTTATTTTGAGATAGTACATGAGCCATGATCTGTAATGCAATGGTAGTTTTTCCAAGACCTGTAGGTAAAACAACTAACGAGTTTTCATTTTTTGCATCATTTGCAAGATTAGTCTGATAATCACGTAGCTCAATAGAGTTTGGCTTGATTAATTTATGCTCATAATATCCTGATCCCATAAAGTGAGAACAGAGAATCATATCATTTATGGTTTACAATTGATTAAAAGTCACTTAGAGGTTATATGTTGGCAGATTAAATAATTCCCATGTCTGATAGTTTTGAAAGACCTGGGTGGGACGAATACTTTATGCTTCAGGCAAAGCTTGCAGCATTAAGATCAAACTGCATAACAAGAAGTGTAGGTGCAGTAATAGTTAGAGACCACCGACAGCTTGCAACAGGGTATAATGGAACACCGCCAGGAATAACGAATTGTTTTGAAGGTGGCTGTAAAAGATGCAAAGACAGAATGGAAGATAAAGTCAAATCAGGAGAAGGTCTTGGTAGATGCCTCTGTAATCATGCAGAAGCTAATGCAATCATGCATTGTGCAATTTTAGGCATAGAGGCAGGAACAAAAGGAGCCATATTGTATTCCACGTATGTTCCTTGTTTAGAATGTACAAAAATGGCCATAACAATAGGAATACGAAAATTTGTATGTCTTGATGAATATCCAGAAACAGATTATGATTTAATTAAAGAAGCAGGAGTTGAAATTGAAATTTTGAATAAAGAAAAAATTGAGAAATGGGCAAGAGAAATGACATCCTCAAAGAAATAGATATGGAAGCTGTAGAAGATTTCAAGCAAGACAAAGTAGCAAATATCCCAAATTCACTATTAATTTCTGCTTCATACAATGGAAAAACAAAGAAAGTTAGCCTCAAATTCTACAACCCAGAAGCAGAGAAAATCTATCTATGGGAGGATAAAACAGGTCACCAGCCATATTGTTTTTCAAAAATGGCACCAGAAGATTTAGATTTTTTGTCAGAAAGAGATGACGTAGTAGAAATCAAAACTGTAAAAAAGATTGATACATTAAAAGACAAAGAAATTCCAGTTTCAAAAATTATCGTCACAGACCCATTGGCTATAGGGGGTACACAAACTACGCAGAGTATCAGAAATGTAGTAGAAGCATGGGAATCAGATATCAAATATTATGAAACGTATCTTTATGATAATTCATTAATTATTGGAAAATACTATAGAATCGAAAATGATACGATAATTCCACATGACTTTGAAATGTCTGATGAGACCAATTTAGCGATGAAGAGTATGCTTTTTGATAAATTAGGAAATACAGGAATGACAGATACAAAACAATTCCAAGAGGAGGTTTCGAATTGGGCTGAGCTTCTAGACCAGCCTGTACCAAAAATTAAAAGAATGAGTTTAGATATAGAGGTAGAAACAGACGGAAGACTTCCAGATGTCAAAATTGCAGATAAAAAAGTCACAGCCATAGGATTTGAAGCAAGCGATGGAATGAAACGAGTTTTTGTTTTAAAAAGAGACGGAATTGAAGAAGGAGTGAATGATTTAGACAAAAATATCGAAGTCATATTTTATGAAAAAGATCAGGAGAAAAAATTAATTGAAGATGCCTTCGAATTGGTAAAAAAATATCCGGTGTTGATTACATACAACGGAGATGGATTTGATCTTCCTTACTTGTACAATCGTGCAAAAAGACTAGGTGTTTCTGATGAAATAAATCCGCTATACATGATGAGAGATTCTGCAACTCTAACAAAGGGCGTACATCTTGATTTGTATAGAACGTTTTCAAACAAAGCATTTCAGATTTACGTATTTTCACAAAAATATAGTGACTTTTCTCTCAATAGCGTTTCAAAAGGAGTTCTGGGAGAACAGAAAATGGATTATGGTGTAGAAATTGACAATATGACATATTATCAGATTGCAAAATATTGCCAAAATGATGCATATCTAACATTCAAGCTAACTAGTTTTAATCAAGATTTACTCATGAATCTTCTAGTTGTAATTACCAGGATTGCAAGAATGCCAATTGATGACATTTCAAGAATGGGCGTTTCACAGTGGATTCGTAGTCTCCTGTATTATGAACATAGAAAAAATAATTTTCTTATTCCAAGACGAAATGAAATTGAAGAAAAATCATCTGGAATGGCAAATGATGCGGTAATCAAAGATAAGAAATATCGAGGAGGATTGGTTATAGAACCAATAGAAGGTGTTCATTTTGATGTAACAGTGATGGATTTTGCAAGTCTATATCCAAGTATAATCAAAGTGAATAATCTTTCATATGAAACAGTGAGGTGTCCGCATGAAGAATGTAAGAAGAATGCAATACCAGGAACAGCACATTGGAAATGTACAAAGAAAAATGGATTAACATCATTAATTATTGGCTCATTAAGAGATTTACGTGTAAATTATTACAAGAGTCTTTCAAAAAAAGAAAACATAACAGATGAGCAAAAACAACTGTATACAGTAGTAAGTCAAGCTTTGAAGGTTATTCTTAATGCAAGTTATGGAGTTATGGGCGCAGAGATATTTCCACTATATTTTCTTCCAGCCGCAGAAGCAACTACTGCATTAGGCAGACATATCATTATGGATACAATTGAGAAATGCAAAGGCATACAATTAGAGGTTCTATATGGAGATACAGATTCACTTTTTGTAAAAAATCCAACGGTACAACAAATAGATGATGTCATAAAATTGGCAAAGAAAGATCATGGTGTTGAATTAGAAATTGACAAAGAATACAGATATGTAGTATTAAGCAATAGAAAGAAAAATTATTTTGGTGTTACAAAAAACGGAAAAGTGGATGTAAAAGGATTAACGGGTAAAAAATCACATACACCTCCATTCATCAAAACATTATTTTATGAATTATTAGACATACTTGCAGAAGTTCAAAATGAAGAAGAATTCGAAAATGCAAAGAAGAAAGTAAGTGATAAAATTGCCATTTACGCAAAAAAAGTTCAAGACAAAAGTATTCCATTAAAAGAATTAACATTTAATGTGACACTCAGTAAGGCGCTATCAGAATATGTGAAAACAATTCCTCAACACATACGAGCGGCAAAACAACTTGAAACCACTAGAGAGATAAAAAAAGGAGATATCATATCATATGTTAAAATACTCAATAAACCGGGCGTAAAACCAGTGGAACTGGCAAGACAAGATGAAATCGACTCTGGAAAATACATGGAGTTTATGGAAAGTACTTTGGAACAAATTACATCATCCATGGATCTAGATTTTGACACCATTCTTGGAAAACCTAAACAAACAGGGTTGGATCAATTTTTCTGGAATTAGATATGTTAGACGAAATTACTTTAGGAATAGTTGCAATATTAGCAGGATTTTTCATCTTAATAGGATGGATTCCACAAATAATTCAAGGATACAAAACAAAGAAGCTTGAAGATGTTTCAAAATATCTGGTCATATCAATTTTTGTGGGAGCTGCATTATGGCTTATTTATGGAATTGAAATTGATGATGTATACATCATAGGAGTCAACGTAGCAGCAATGTTTCTAACAATGACAGTTCTCATAATGAAGCTAAAATATGAGAAAGCCTTTGAATCAATTAGGAAATAAAATGTTTATAATAAATTGCAAAAATTATGACGAAATAGCAGGAGATAAAATTATTAAAATTGCAAAAACCGCAGAAAAAATTTCAAAGAAATACAAAGTGCCAATTGCAATATCACCACCACATCATCTAATTCCATTAATTACAAAATTCAATATTATAGTTTTAGCACAACATGTAGACGATAAAAAAGTCGGAAGTACAACAGGATTCATGATACCTGAAATTGTTAAAAAATCAAAAATTAATGGATCCATAATTAATCATAGTGAGCATAGAATTTCGGAAAAAGAGATAACATCACTAGTAAAACGCCTAACAAAACTTAAACTGAAATCAATATTATGTGTAAAAAATGTCAATGAAGCAAAAAAGTATGCAAAATTGAATCCAACATTCATTGCAATTGAACCACCAGAATTAATTGGAACTGGAAGAGCAATTTCTACAGAGAAACCGGCATTAATCACAAATGCAGTACAAGCAGTAAAGTCTGCTAAAAATTCTACAAAACTTTTGTGTGGGGCAGGAATTGTTTCAGGTCAAGATGTTTCAAAAGCAAAGGAATTAGGTTCTAAGGGAATTCTTGTAGCAAGTGGAATTGTCAAAGCAAAAAGTTGGGAAAAAAGTATCTCAGAATTGTGTAAGGGTTTAAAAAGCCAGTAAATCGTCAAAATTCTACATGGCAAAAAACAAGTCAGTTTATGCATTTGAAGAAGCAGATAGTAAAAACAGAATGCTGCTAGGTGGAAAAGGTGCAGGATTAAGCGAAATGACACGCCTAAAACTTCCAGTACCTCCCGGATTTACAATCACAACAGAAGTTTGTAACAACTATTATGGTAATGGAAAAAAACTTCCAAAAGATGTCATGCCATTAGTAATGAAAAATATTGCAAAGATGGAGAAAAAGACAGGTAAAAAATGGAACTCTACAAAAAACCCACTTTTAGTGTCAGTTCGTTCTGGTGCTGCAATCTCAATGCCAGGAATGATGGATACAATTTTGAATTTAGGGTTAAATGAGAAAACGGTAGAAGGATTTGCACAGCAAACAAAGAATCCTAGATTCTCATGGGACTCATATAGAAGATTTATTCAATTATTTGGTAAAGTTGTATTTGGAGTAAATGATGAAAAGTTTGATCATATTCTAGATTCTGCAAAAAAGAAACAAGGAGTAACTGATGATAGTAAATTAAATGTTGAATCTTTAAAGAAAATTGTTTCAGAATATAAGAAAATTTGTGAAACGCATACAAAAAGGAAATTCCCAGACACACCTAACGAACAGTTAGGATTAGCAATTGAAGCAGTATTCAGAAGCTGGATGGGAGAAAGAGCTGTTGTCTATAGAGAGAAAAATGGAATTACAAAAGATATTGCAAATGGTACGGCAGTAAATGTTGTAACAATGGTCTTTGGAAATATGGGAGATGATAGCGCAACAGGAGTAGTGTTTACAAGAAATGGGCATAACGGTAAAAGAGAGATTGAAGGCGAATATCTAATCAATGCACAAGGAGAAGATGTTGTAGCAGGAGTTAGAACAGGAAAGAACGTCGATTTATTAAAAAAAGAAATGCCAAAATCTCATAAAGAATTAAGTAATGCGTGTGCAAGATTAGAAAAACATTTCAGAGAACCGCAAGATATTGAATTTACTATAGAACAAGGAAAATTTTATCTTTTACAAACAAGAACCGCAAAAATGAGTGCAGGCGCATTAGTAAAAACATCAGTAGACATGGTAAAAGAAAAATTAATTGATAAAAATAAAGCATTAACTAGAATTCCAGCACAACAATTAGAAGCACTACTTCATAGAACTATGGATGAATCAAAAATTAAAGAACATAAAAAATTAGCAAAAGGAATTGCTGCATCACCAGGAGCTGCAAGTGGAATTGCTATTTTTGATGTAAAAAAGGCAATTGAACTTGGCGAAGCTGGAAAAAAGGTCATTTTAATTAGAAAAGAAACAAAACCAGAGGACGTGCCAGCATTCTTCTCAGCAGAGGGAATTTTGACTAGTCTTGGCGGAAAATCATCACATGCCGCAATAGTATCTAGAGGAATGGGTAAGCCATGTATTGTAGGATGTGCAGAACTAAAAATCAATTATGACAATAATACATGTAGTGCAAATGGAATTACCGTAAAAGAAGGTGAAACGATAACAATCGACGGCAGTACAGGTACGGTTTTGATGGGAGCAGTTCCAACAGTCGAACCTAAAGTAACAAAAGACTTTCAAACAATTCTTAGTTGGGCGCAAAATACAAAACAATTAGGAATTCGTGCTAATGCAGATACCCCAGATGCAGCAAAATTAGCAAGACAGTACGGAGCACAAGGAATTGGATTGTGTAGAACAGAAAGAATGTTCAATGAGACAGATAGAATTGGATTATTTGTTGAAATGATTATGGCACAAACACCAGAAGAGCGAAATAAAATACTAAAAAAATTACAAGAATTACAGAAAAGTGATTTTATTGGAATCCTAAAAGCAATGGAAGGACATAAGGTTACAATTAGACTATTAGATCCGCCATTACATGAATTTTTGCCAAATCCTGAAGAATTAAAGGAAAAAATGAATAAAGAAAACGATGCCAGTGAAAAAACTCAACGAGTTTTAGACAGAGCAAGAGAACTAGCAGAAATTAACCCAATGATGGGACATAGAGGAGTAAGAGTAGCAATCACATATCCAGAAATTTACAGAATGCAGATTACAGCAGTGTTTGAAGCGGCAGCAGAACTTTCAAAGAAAAAAATCAATGCTAAGCCACAAATAATGATTCCACAAGTAGGAAGTTTGGCAGAATTAAACTACATTAAATCGATTTACGATGATGTTAAAAAACAGATGGAGAAAAAATTTAAGAAAAAATTTAAGATAAACTTTGGAACTATGTTAGAGGTAGTACGTGCATGTCTAACATCAGACGAATTAGCAGACACTGCAGAGTTTTTCAGTTTTGGAACAAATGACCTAACACAAGCAGTATTTAGTTTCAGTAGGGAAGATGCAGAAGGAAAATTCCTTCCAGAATATATGGAAAAAGAACTACTAGAAACTAGTCCATTCCAATCAATTGATGTTAACGGAGTAGGGCACCTAATGAAAATTGGAATTAAACAAGGAAGAGATATCAAAAAAGACTTGGAGATTGGAATCTGTGGAGAGCATGGAGGAGATCCAAATTCAATCAAATTCTGCCATTCTGCCGACGTCTCATATGTTAGTGCATCACCACATCGAATCCCTATAGCCATTGTTGCGGCAGCACAAGCTGAGATTGAACAAAAAAAGATAAAAAAATCAAAATCTAATAAAAAATCAAGGAAATAAAATAATATTCTAAATCATTAGAACTAATCCACAGTATAATTACAATATTACAAAAGAAAATTCATGAAATGGAGATCTTCAACAAAAAAAGAGGGTTCAAACAATTCACGAAGGGATACTCTTGAAAGTTATGAACAAAAATATCTTGAAAAATTTAACAAAGTAAAATCTGAAATTCAAAAAATACAGAAAAAGCAAAAAGATGTAGAAGTAAAGGAGCTAAAAGATAGAATTGCAAGAAGATTAAAGTTAGAAAAAGAAGCAGGGAAAAAATATAAAAAAATAATTACAAAACCATTAAAAACAGAAACAAAAGTTGAGGCGGAAATAGAAACAAAGGCTAAGGCTGAAACTGAAAGAAAAGTTGAGGCGGAAATAGAAACAAAGGCTGAAATTTTAGCAGATGTTAAATCAACAATTCAAAAAAGAATGTCAGACGTATTCAAAGGATTTAGGGAAACACAAAGTAAACCATCAACTGTTGCAGAAGATACAAGAAATTTTGTTCGTAAACGTCGTACCGAAAGAGTGGAAACAGTTGAAGAAATTCATGAAGAGAAAATTCAAAATGATGAATCAGTAAATAAACAAATTAAGAAAGAAGAAGAAAGAGAGAGAATCAAAGCAGAGAAATTTTTGAAGGAAGCTGAAGAAAAAGAAAAGGCCGAGGTAAAAGAAAAAGCCGAGGCTGAAAAGGCACTGAAAGAAGATATAAAGAAAAAGAGAGATGATGAAAAAGAAAAGAATAAGAGATTGTTAATTGAAGATGAAGAAAAATCTAAGAAAAAGATAAGCAAGTCAAAGAAAGGAAAATTAAAAACGGAAAAAGATATAGAATCAAAGATAGCAAAACTTGAAAAGAAATTGCAAAAAGAAGAAAAAACATCATCTGATTTTATCAAATCAACATTAGATACTGCCGTCTCTGAAGGATGGACTAAAACTAAAACTGTTGAAGAGTTAAGAAAATCTAAAGAAAAAATTACCATAAAAAAAGCAAAAGAATTAGTCAGTGAAGCATTTGATGCTAAAACTAAGAAAAATTAGTTAACTGAAAATTATATGTGGTATTTGTCCAACAAACAAAATTACTTGTTCAAATGTATGAATTACAAAATCTTCAGCAGTAAGAAGATTATGTGAATGCATATCCATCAGATCTATGGTAGCATGAGGATGTGCCTCAGCTAAAGAAGTGAAGCCTATAGAAAATATACCCACAGTCAAAATTGCAAGTAATACTAGATTTCTCACATCAAATTATCCAAATACTACTACTTTAAATTTTTCAAAATAATTTGATCAGTTAATGGGAATAATATCTAAAGCAATCATACTTGGAGGAATCTTTGTTATTTTTTATGGAGTATTCACAATTTTAGAGTAAAACAAGTCACCAAACATCATCAACTTCATCTAATTCTTTGTAGTCAAGAGAACGCTCTTTTTTAACAATCTTCAAACGAGAAATATCCCTTTTGAAAAATAAATCCAAACTCCAATCAAGCCAAACACGGAACTTTTTATCAGAACTCCGTATCTTAGAGAGGTACAAATTTCTCCATAAAAGATACGCCAAAAATCCGGCAATATTGATGCCAAAAAATGATGCAATGCCAGTTCTTTTCCCTATTATTGCACTTTGACCTTTCCATGAATAATCAAATTTGGATAATGTACCACCGTTCAGTAATTCCTTTAGATTGGCTGCAGCAATTTTAGCATGAGCCTCAGCAATTTGAGCAGTTGGAGGGAATTTTTTCATTGTCAATTCAGGATCGAATACTGAACAATCACCAATTGCAAAAACTTCAGGGAATTGTGTAACCTGAAGGAATTCGTTTACAATAATTCGACCTTTGTATGTATTGAATAATGATTCTTTAATTAGATCAGTAGGAGTTACACCAGCGGTCCAAACAAGAGTTCTAGAAGAAATCGAATTAAGTTCAACTAATTCAGAATGACCTTTCTCTTGTGATGAATCACTAAGTAAAACCTTATTTGATTTAGAGTTACTTTTCAATAGTACTTCTTGTCCATTAAATGATGTCACACCAGCATCTAGAATTACATCGATTCCTCGTTCCACCAGTTTTTCTTTTGCAAATCCAGCTAGTTTTTGTGGAAATCCAGTCAAGATTTCAGTGGAGGCTTCAACTAATGTTACTTTGACATCATGTTCATCAATACTTGGATAATATTCAGATACATCATTAATGAAATCATTTAATTCTCCAGCAGTTTCGACTCCTGCAAAACCGCCACCGACTATGACAATTTTTAGTAAAGCCTTTCGGAGAATGGGGTCGGTTTCATTTTCGGCCTGTTCCATTAAATCAATAATTCGGTTTCGAAGTAAAATTGCGTCATTTATTGTACTCATTTGATATGAGTTTTCTTGAACATCCTTCATACCAAAGAAGTTAGTTTGACTGCCTAATGCCACAACAAGAAAATCATAATGAATTAACATTCCACGATTTTCATTTGTGCCATACAGCGCAACAGATTTTCCATGTGGGTCTATGTACTTTATTTTTCCCTCATAGAATTTTGTTTTTTTTATCAAGGTTCGAATTGGGGTAACAATATGTCGGGTTTCAATTGTTCCAGAAGCCACCTGTGGCAACATGGGTGTAAAAAGTATGAAATTATCTTCACTAACTAGAGTAATTTCAATCTCAGAATTATTTTGAAAATAAGATTCAAGTTTCAAACAACACTCTATTCCTGCAAAACCACCACCTAAAATGAGAATTCTTTTCATGATACATAGGAAGAGGCGTTCTAGAATTAATAACGTATTATCACAAAATGGATAGGAATATCTAGGCAAATAGATAATTCAAAATATCATGATTACGCCGGGACGTCCTGTCAAAGATGTAGATATTTCTAGAAATTCTGATACAGATCATATATTCAAAGAACTTGCACAGGCAGGAGGATTTGAGGCAAGAAACGTAGCAGAAGGCGTGGATATTCTTTACAACATGATTAGTGATGAAAAATGTACAAAATTTTTGTCGTTTATTGGAGCAATTGTTTCAACAGGATTTAGAGGAATTATACGAGATATGATCAAGAAAAAATGGTGTAATGTCGTAATTACAACATGTGGTGCTTTAGATCACGATATTGCAAGACATTTTTCAGAATACAAAGAAGGATCATTCACAATGGACGATAGGGAATTAGCAGATCAGAATATTCACAGACTAGGAAATGTTCTTGTGCCAATGGAAAGCTATGGACCATTGATTGAGGAAAAGGTTCAAGAGATTTTAGAAAAAGCATACAGTGAAGGTAAAAAAGAAATGTCAACTGCAGACATTAATAGAGAAATAGGAAAAGCTATGGGCGAAGATTCATTTTTGTATTGGGCTTACAAAAATGACATTCCGGTAGTAGTTCCAGGAATTATGGATGGAGCAGTAGGCAGTCAAGTATGGATGTTTTCACAAAAACACTCAGATTTTAAATTAAACATAATCGAAGATGCAAATTTTCTCTCAGGATTGGTATTCAAGGCAGAAAAGTCAGGAGCATTGATGTTAGGAGGAGGAGTTCCAAAACATCACACGTTATGGTGGAATCAATACAGAGAAGGATTAGACTATGCAGTTTATGTCACAACAGCACAAGAATTTGATGGAAGTTTAAGCGGTGCGCTAGTAAGAGAGGCAATATCTTGGGGCAAAGTGACAAAGGATGCTACAGAAACAACCATTCATGCAGAGATTACAACTGTTTTCCCATTCATGTACAAGGCATTATTAGAAAAACTAGAAAAGTGATAGGAAACAGAATCTAATATGTTACCATCAATTGAGAGTATAAAACAACAACGACTCAAAATCAACATGACCCAAAAAGAACTTGCTAGATTGGTAGGAGTAAGTACATCAATGATTAACCAAATAGAATCAGGTCGAAGCGCTCCAAGTTATAACACTGCAAAAAGAATATTCGAAGTATTAGCAAGTAAAGAAAGTGAGGCATCTACACATAATGCAGGAGAATTATGTAGTCAAAAAATTGTAAAACTAAAACCAACTAATACACTTGGAGAGGCAATGTCAAAAATGGATAAAGAAAAAATTAGTCAAATTCCAATTTTTGATGATAGTATTCCAGTAGGAGTAATTTCAGATTCAGGGATTATCGGCCATATGAGCGTTGGAGTCTCAAAAAAGATCAAAATTCAAGACATAATGGAATCGACACCTCCAATAGTGGATAATGAAACACCTGCAAGTACATTAGCGCCTCTCATAAAATATTCAAAATGTATTCTAGTTAGAAAAGGAACAAAAATTATTGGAATAATAACCGCATCAGATACATTGAAAATGATAGAATGAATTAAAGATAATCAGGTAAAATTTCTTTTCGTACAATCTTTAGAATTTCATAGATAGTTATTTTTTGATCTTCTGAAGAATTTCCTAAAATTCTAATTGAAATTCCAGAATCATTAGGCAATAAACTAGAACCCCCAGACATATTTTCCATATGAGAAAACAGTTCATTAATCAAATCAGTGATTTTTGTTACATCTTTTTTTGTTAATACGTAGACAGAGGTAAGAATTGTTTTATTATCAAACATTGTAAGAGATTGAATTTTTTGTGTTTTTGGAGTTAAAAGTGATGAATCTCTAAATTTTGTTTTTCCATTTATTTTTCCTTCAGTTTTCAAATAACATACATCAAAATCAAACATCTCACCCATTGCAATTCTTCCAGGTACAATCGTCTCAGAGTAAATAACTGTGGATGATTCATCGATATCTAAATTTGTTTTTTGGTAAAATCGTGAATTTTTATACGGAATAATTTGTTCAGGTATAAATTCAAGATACGAGTTATCTTTCAAATTAAGAGTCACCATATGTGTTGCATAATTTGATTCCATTTTGTAAATTCTAGTTGCGCCTTGAGTTGTAAGATGAGATATTGCATTATTTTTTAGTTCAACATCCATTCTGTAACGATCTCCTTGTAAAATTCCACCAGAGGGAGATAGAATGAATACATGTGCCATGGAAGGATAATCCAAGTCATAGTGCAAGGCTTTTTGCACATATAGTGGAACTTGTGTCTGCTTTCGAGTAATAATGGTTTTTTGTCTCTCCGAATCGTTTTGTAATTCTAATTCCAAGAATCCAATCTTCCCAGATTTACCAACATTCATCTGCGCAACATCTCCGTCATATTGCGATATTTCATGTGGAATATCAGAAGGAGTACAGTGTTCTAGATTCATGGTTTCACCTGAGTGAGCATATTTTTTGGAGGTTCATCAAATAAGACATCATGGATTATGTGCTGTGCCACCTGTTCGACTCCTTGATCTGTTTTACAATTTACCAAAACATACGGTTTATTTTTTCTGACAATCTTTGCATCACGTTCCATTACGTTTAGGTCAGCACCAATAGTTGGTGCAAGATCAATTTTGTTAATCACTAAGAGATCACTTGTTTCAATTCCAAGTCCACCTTTTCTAGGATATTTGTCACCTCCAGATACATCAACAATGTATATTGTATAATCTGCAAGTGCAGGACTAAATGTTGTAGTGACATTATCACCACCGCTTTCAATTATTATCAAATCCAAGTCATCATATTTTGTTTCAATTTCTTCAATTACTGCAAGATTGATAGAAGGATCTTCTCTTACAGCCGTGTGAGGACATCCACCAGTTGCAAGACCAATAACCATATTTTCAGGAACTAATCCCTGTTCGGTTGCCAGGTTTTTTCGTATTCTATCAGCATCCTCTTTTGATATTACATCATTTGAGATTATACATACACGATAATTTTTTTTTGCAAGAAATGGAACAACTCTTTCAATTAACATACTTTTACCAGCGCCTACAGGACCACCAATACCTACACGAAGAATTCTAGTCATAACAAAAAAAAATATGTTTATGTAATAAACATTTTAGAAAATTTGTTTTCATGAGTCATTTGTATAAGATCATAGTTTGGAGAAAATTGCCAACAATCATCAATTTTTGTGTCAGAGAATTTTTCTAAAATTTGCTGTATTTTGGGTTTTATTTCATGTAGAATTTTTTGGCTTTGTATATGATCAATAATTCCCAATCTCAATGCAGCGCCAGTAACACTAACACAAAAACCATACATCATCATTTGTGAAGCTTGTTCTTTTTTGACCCCCATCACAAAACTACACACACCTGTAACTACAGGATGCATTCCAGGAGACTCATTTTCGTTAATCTTCTGAGTATAAGTTTCAAGAAGATTGTTGGGCGATATGGCAGAGACACATTTGAGCATTTGCGAACCTGCCCTACATGATGCTGCACGGGATTCTTGAATTAACTTCATAGAACAAAGAATATCATCACATTCAATGATTCCCAAAATATCATTATTTTTTGCACAATCATATGCAGCAGATAAGGCTACAGAATCAGCAGGACCTAATTGTTGCTCTAGTGTTACTTCAAGAAAATCAAAGATGTCACTTTGAGATGATGCACGTTTTTCATCAAAAATTGTTTCTAGTCCATTTGACATTGTATAAAGACCAGAAGGAAAAAATGAATCAGATAATTGCATTAGAGTTAGATCTGATGAATCAGTGTTCATGAACATTCATTCCATTGTTTGGGACAAATATTTGATCTTCAACAACTAATGAAATATGATCAATTATATCAGAAAATAATTTTTCAAATAACTCAACTTCGGTTTCATCATGAATTGGAAACATTATGCAGCCATCAGATGTAATAGATAATGGACGATGTCGATTTCCTATGATATGGCCAAGTTGAACAAGTAGGTTTGGAGACCATTCATTTTCATTTATCATCACACGTATTACTTTTTCAGGTAATTGATGAATTATTATCAATTGTGAATTAATTTCCAAAACATCACCGTTTCGTAAAACCGTTCCAGGTTCTAATGATAATCCAATTTCTAAACCATCTTCAGTTTCAGCACGTAAATGTGATTTTTCCATTTGTGCTCTTGACAAAAATAATCTTTTCAAAGTGTTATTTTCTTTTGCAAAATCTATTTTTTCTTTAAGATTATTTCCATGATATGAATTACCTAAAATTGAATCAACGAGGAGCATTGATAATAGTGCTAATTACTGTGTTTTAAAGATAAATGGAAAATAGGTTTCTAATCGTTAAATATGTGAAAAAGCAGATTTATTCATGTTTTTAACACCTAGAGAGATTGATAAATTACAAATTTTTACCGCAGCACAAGTTGCATTAAGAAGAAAAGAAAGAGGGTTGAAATTAAATCATCCAGAATCGATTGCCATAATTGCAGACCACATTTTAGAAGGAGCTAGAGATGGGAAATCGGTTTCAGAATTAATGAGTTCTGGGAAAAATGTATTAAAAAAAGATGACGTACTGCCAGGAGTCATAGATATTATTCATACAATTCAAGTGGAAGCCACATTTAATGATGGAACAAAACTCGTGACGATTCACGACCCCATAGTGTGATAGATATGATTTCCAGATGGCGTTCCAAAACACCTCATATAGGAGAATACATGCCTGCAGAGGGCAACATAATTGCCAATGAATCCAAGAAAACATTCAAACTAAATGTTTCAAACACAGGAGATAGACCAATCCAAGTTGGTTCTCATACACATTTTGCAGAGGCAAATAAGGCATTAGAGTTTGATAGAGAAAAAGCACTAGGATATCATCTAAACATATCATCAGGTACATCAATTAGATTTGAACCAGGAGAATCAAAACATGTCGAGGTTGTAGAATTTGGAGGAACTAAAACAATTTTTGGGTTTAGTGGATTAGTTAGCGGAGAATTAGAATCAAAACGAGAAGAGGCGGTAAAAAATATTCATGAAAAAGGTTTCAAAAATGTTTTAGAAAATATAGAAAATGAATCAACTTCATTAGAAATTCCACGTAGTAGATATGTAGAATTATTTGGGCCAACCAAAGGCGATAGGGTCAGACTAGCAGATACAGATTTGGTGATAGAGATTGAAAAAGATTTGATCAAGTATGGAGATGAGTTGGTATTTGGTGGCGGAAAAAGTGCAAGAGATGGTCTTGGTCAAGCAAGTGGAGTATTACGAGATGAATCTGCAGATTTAGTGATTACCAATGCAATGATTATTGATCCAAAATTAGGAATAATTAAAGCAGATATTGGAATTAAAGATGGAAAAATTTTGGGTGTTGGAAATGCAGGTAATCCAAACGTCATGGATGATGTAGACATCATCGTATCATCCAATACAGAGATAATTTCAGGAGAACATACAATTTGTACGCCAGGTACAATTGATAGTCATATTCACTTTATCTCACCTCAACAAGCAATAGATGCAATTTGTAATGGAACAACCACAATGATTGGAGGAGGAACAGGACCTGCAGATGGTACAAATGCAACAACATGCACACCAGGAGAATTTAATATTCATAAAATGATAGAAGCGGTAGAAGAATTTCCAATGAATTTTGGATTTTTGTGTAAAGGAAATGATTCTAAAGAAGAGTCGTTGATGGAGCAAATCAAGGCAGGAGCATGTGGATTAAAACTGCATGAGGACTGGGGAACAACTCCGGCTACAATTAATTCTGCACTAAATGTGGCAGATAAAACAGACACTCAAGTTGCAATACATACCGATACACTAAACGAATGTGGCTATGTGGATGATACTATTGCTGCAATTAATGGAAGAGTAATCCACACATACCATACAGAGGGAGCAGGAGGAGGTCACGCCCCAGACATTATGAAAATAGCATCAGAACCAAATATTTTGCCGTCATCGACTAATCCTACAAGACCATTTACTACCAATACACTAGAAGAACATCTGGACATGATGATGGTGTGTCATCATTTGAACCCATCAGTTCCAGAAGATATATCATTTGCAGAATCAAGGATTCGAGCCGAGACGATTGCCGCAGAAGACATTCTACATGATGTGGGAGCACTTAGCATGATGTCTTCAGATAGTCAAGCAATGGGAAGAGTAGGAGAGGTTACAACAAGAAATTGGCAAACAGCAGATAAAATGAGAAAAATGAAAGGACCACTAGCAGAAGATAATGAAGATAATGACAACTTTAGAATCAAAAGATATATTTCAAAAATTACCATCAACCCTGCAATTACACATGGAATATCAGACTACGTGGGTTCAATAGAACCAGGAAAAATTGCAGATATTGTTGTATGGATGCCACAGTTTTTTGGAATCAAACCAAAAATGATCATAAAAGGCGGATTCATCGCATATGCATTGATGGGCGACCCTAACGCATCAATCCCAACTACAGAACCGGTTTACTACAGACCAATGTTCGGAGCATTGGGAAAAGCAAAGAAAACTACATCAGTCACGTTCACATCACAGCTTGCACTTGATAACGGCTTGGAAGAAAAAATGAAAATTGAGAAAAAATTACTTCCTGTGAAAAATTGCAGAAACATTGGGAAAAAAGATATGGTGCATAATGATGCTACACCAAAAATAGAGATAGACCCAGAAACATATGAGGTAAAAGTTGATGGTGAAATCGCTACAGTTGATCCTGCTACAGAAGTATCACTAGGACGATTGTATAGTTTATTCTAGATATTACCTAGCAACATCTTTCTATTGTTAATCGTTCTTCGTACTAACATAAATCCGGCAGCTGTTGTAAATGCGCCAAATAGAATATTGACAATACTCATCTCACCAGACGAAGTTCCAGTTAATGTAAAGACCATTCCAAGAATCATCATTAAGCCACCCAAAGCACCAATAATGAGCATCGGGATAGGAAGTTTTTGTTTCATATCTCCACGACTTTTGTCTGGCAATACACCACTTGCGGCTACTTTATGACAAACATCACAAAAGTGCTTTTGCTTTTTTCCTTGCCACGCAGTTTGTAGGAAGAAGAATTCGGTTTGACACAAATCACATGGTTTTTGTGGTATTGTTACTTTGCCATTTTTTTCCCAATCCTGACCAACTTTTAGCATACATGGTTTACAGAAACTTCCAGGTACTCTCCAAAATTTATTGAACTTGTACTTTTTCATACCAAGTACGATACCACAACCTGTACAAGACGTCATGTTAAAGCATCAATCCTAGCATTAAAAAGAATTTTGGATGTAAATCCAAGTAGTAATTTGTTGAATACATAATTAAAATGGTAAAAGGGGGGAGGTTATTTTGTGGAAGAGGCGTGTTTCTTGCCTGAGAACACTTCCGCGAAGCCTTTCCGTGCTTCCACAATCGGCATGAATATGATGATTGCGGCTGCAGCGCTGACCCAAGCGATTGCGATTCCTACCCATAGTCCGTAGAATCCAAAGTCGAAGACGTATCCTGAGAAGTATAATGGCATTGGCCAGAATATGATAACTACCAAAGTGAGCAAGCCTCCACCTCTAACACTGAACTTGAAGGCTTTCTTTAGTTGTTCTTCGTCTTGTTCACGCTTTGCAACTTCGGTAGCAGTGATTTCGTGTTGTTCCATGTCGTCAGTGACAAGAGACATGTGTTGGTCCAATTCTTTCCAATCGTATTTCTTGTTCTGAGCCAAACTGATGACTATACAGATTAATCCTGATGATAATATCGCAACTACATTTCCATAAAGCATTGGGAATGCACCGCCAAGTGATGCTATATCTATGACTCCATTGGCCTCAGAGGCTGCAACACTTGTCCAAGTGGTTAGTGATAGACAGACACCTATTAGTGCGCCCGCTACCGCACCGGCACGAGTTGTTCTATTCCAAATAATCGTTAACGCAATCGGGATGACAGCAGAGCCAATCAATATTCCCATTGCTAAGTATACAAATCCTAAACTAAGTCCCATTCCTAACAGTACAACCGCAAGCGCACCCATTCCAAGTCCAAACGCAACTATAACACCACGACTCACCTTCAACAGCTGTTTGCCTGTAGCCTGTGGATTCTTGTAAGTACGGTATACATCGTATGTAATCAACGAAGATACTGCGATTAGTTCTGCAGATCCTGCCGAAGTCACAGCCATGAATAGCATGACTAGTACCATGATGGCACCTATCTCACCCATTAGCACTGATGCTGCTGCTGGGACTACAAGTCCGAGCTGCACCTGCTCTGGAGATAGCTCAACATCTATCGCCACCGCCGTCAGTCCCATAGTAGTTGCAAGTGTAAACGGAATTGCGAACCAGCACATTCCACCAAGTAAGAAACCCTTTACTGTGGAACTTGGTTGTGCAGCAATTGCACGTTGCCAGTAAGCCTGGTCAACAAAGACAGTTCCAAAGTTTCCTACAATATTGATAACTCCAAAGATTAAGCCTCCTGCCGAAGCCATTGTAAGGTATGCACCCATAGCATTACCATATGTGCTTGGATCACCTTCAACTGCTCCGCCTTCAGCGAAGGTTGGTGATATCACCGGATTAAGCGAAGCTGCCTCCACCAGTTTGTTATACATTCCTTCGACACCACCCGTGATTGGACTGATGAAGAATACCATCGCAACGAATGTTAGAATTACTATAAAGATAATGACCGTGTGCATGTAATCCGCTACAAACGTAGCCTTGAGACCACCTACAAGTGTGTAAATCATGACACCGACTGGGATTAAGAATGCTGCTAGAGAAATGTCCATACCGGTAAGTCCGTTAACTACGGCTGCACCTCCAAGTAGAAGCATACCAGTTACAATCATGTTACATGTTAATGCGAAACCTAAGAAAACTTTGTGAGTACCAGCGCCAAATCTTGCTCTGATAATTTCTAAGAATGTGTGTGCGTTTGGTGCCTTTCGTTTTAGTTCAATGGCTAGAATTCCGAACAAAAGTACCTGAATTGATGCTCCTGCTGCATACCAGAAAGGACCACTTACACCGTAAAGATACGCTACAGTTGAGGATTGAAGCAGTGTGGCAGCCCAAGTCCATGCTGACACGATTGCAGCCGCAGTTAGACCAGTTTTAATGATTCTTCCTGCAGTATTGAATCCTTCAGAACTTTGCATGTTTCCAAGGTATTTTTCTTCAATCTTAATCTCGGCAGATATGATTCCGGCAAAGACCATTCCAAGACCAACAACAATAAACCAACCGACGGATTCGTCTAATACTTCTCCAAGTACGAATTCCCCTTCAATGGCACCGGCGGCGTCTGCGCTTTGAATTAACCCCATTGATGCGATCGACATAAGAAATAGCGACAGCATTGCCATAGAGCCAATTTTCATAGATGTTTTCAGAACTTTTTGTTATATATGAATTCCAAGAATTGAGAATATGACACTTTAGATTTCAAGTTCTGCGACAGTTATATTCTAACAGTCGACGTCGGCTTAAAATTTATTATTTATAAAAAAATAGTTTTGTGTTTGTTATATGCAAACCACTAGACTAACACAATTGGTTTTGAGCTTAGAGTAAGTAACTTAGAAGTGACATGTCCCAAATCAGAATCAGTATCACTTAGACCCTTACGACCCATTACAATTGTATCAACATTTAGTGAAGTTGCAAGTTCTGATATCTTTTTTGCAGGATCACCTAGCTTGACAATTCGTTCATAGTTTTTCAATTTGCTTGGAAGTAAAATTCCCAAAAGCATTTTTCGTCCATCTTGTTCCATCTTTAATGTCATTTCTTCATCCATGGATTCGTCATCATCAGTCCACTCTATGATATGAGCAAGGTAAACTTTGATGTTAGAAGATTCTTTCATTACATAATTTACATAATTCAATGACCGCATGGATGAGACAGAGCCATCTACAGCGACAAGAATTTTTTGGGCAATTTCATTTCCAGAAAGATCATGACCATATTTGTCAGATTTTTTAGGTTTTGAAGAAATGACTATATTTTTCAAAACATGTGCAATTCCAGATCTTGATTGTATTATAGGTAAAGCCCAAACTAAAGACCCAGCAGTTGCAGCCCACAATATGGCAACCCAAATCCAAACATGGTAAACAGTTTCAGTGAATACGTAATTTGATAAAAATAATGGAATTGGCCATACTACGACAAGAATCAAAGTTAGTGTCAAACCATACCTCATACTAAATTTAGATGCATTTTTGAGAGATTCTTCATTTGTTTCTTTTTCTAGGCGTTTTCTAATTTGCTCATCAACTACAAAAATTTCATGTTTTAGTTTAGAGAAATTAAAGTTCTCAGGTCGGAATAAACTTCCGATTACAGTGATTATAAGGCTGGTCAAAATTGATGCAAGATTTCCTGCCAATAATGCAAACATGTTAGAAGTAGATGCAAGAGAAATTTCTCCAGAGGTTGCATATGCATATCCAAGCCAAACTGTAACTCCACATCCAAGACCGACTATCGAAGCGATTGTTGCAGCATATCTATTGGTGTCTTTCCACAAAATTGCAAGTGAAATTGGTGCAACTGCAGAACCTATCAAAACACCCATTGCAAGATAGACGTATTGCAAGCTTACTCCAAACTGGAATAACATGGATGCCAAAGCACCCATTCCAAGTCCAAATCCAAGTATAGCATATCTCGAAATTCTCATTAATTGCCTTCCGGTGGATGAAGGTTTGATGTATGTTCGAAATACATCATAAGTTACAAGAGAGGATACAGAGATTAATTGTGCAGAACCTGCAGCAGTTACAGCAGTGAATAAAACAGTAAGCATTAGAATTGCGCCGATGTCGCCTAAAAGATGTGCAGCTGCCAATGGAGCAACCAATCCTGAGCTAATTTCAAGAGGAGTTAATTCAAGATTCACCGCAACTGCGGCTAATCCCAAAGTTGTTGCAAGTGCAAAAGGAATGGCAAACCACGCTAATCCTCCTACTAAAAATCCAGGAACTACAGAACGAGGACGAGATGCAATTGCACGTTGCCAATAAGATTGATCAACAAAGACAGTTCCAAAGTTTCCTACAATATTGATAACTCCAAAAATTAATGCCCCAACTGATGCAAGTGTTAAAAATGAACCAGCCGCATTTCCTTCAACAGGATACATTGCAGCAGCATTAGATAATTTTTCAAACATTCCAGAGATTCCACCAATATCAGGATTGATGAAATATATCGTAGACGTGAAAATCAAAACGACCACAAAGATGAATGCAGTGTTAAAGTATTCTGCAAGAAATGTTGCTTTTAGACCACCAAACAAAGTATACGCAATTACACCTACAGGAATCAAAAATGCAGCAATGTAGACATTAATTCCAGTTAGTGCATTTACAACAGCCGCACCGCCCAAAACCAACATTGCAGTTACTATGATATTTGTAAGAAATGCAAAACTAAGAAATACCTTATGTGAGGATTTACCAAATCTTGAATTTATCATTTCAGGAAAAGTGTGAGACATAGGAGATTTTCGTTTTAATTCAATTGCCAATATGGCAAATAATACAACCTGGATTGATGCACCAGCTGCATACCAAAAAGGACCACTTATCCCATATTGATATGCCACAGTAGATGATTGAAGAAGAGTTGCAGCCCAAGTCCATGCAGATACAACAGAGGTAACGATTAATCCTGTTTTTACAGTTCTACCTGCAGTCGAAAACCATTCAAAAGTTTTCTTGGTTCCAAGCCATTTTGTTTCAGCTTTAACCAAAATCAATACAACAGATGCCAGTAAAATTCCAACACCGATTAAAATTAGATAACCAATACTTTCATCAAGAATATAGGACAATCACTAAACATAAAATAATAATTATTTAAACTCATAGTGCTAATTTAGGCGTGAGTTATTGAAACCCTTACATATTCTGACGAGCATATATGATTAATGACAGACGAGATTGATGAATTAATAATTTCAGCCTTATCAAAAGACTCCAGACAAGATTCCGCAGAAATTTGGGATTTTCTAAGAGGTTTTGGGCACGACGTAGCCCCCGAGGAAATTGAATCAAGAATTTCAAAACTATCTCAAGAAGGAGTGATCACAGGATATTCGATTACAATAGACCCAAAAAAACTACCAAAGCGAATAATCAGAACTACCCTAATCACATTCAAAGTGTCTCAATCACTTCGTAAAAGAACAGAAAGTTTGAAAAAATATCTAAAAGATGCCCCATTTGTAATTTTTTCAGGAAGTACAAAAGGAGGATTAGATTGGATTACAATTAGATCATTCCCGTCGGTAGAAATTGCAGATGAAGAAACCGATATTTTCAGAAATTTGTTTGGAGATATTATTCAGACATATCAGGTTTATGATTTTGCACCAACAAAAGAGGTATCATTACACGCCCTATCATATACAGAAAAGGAACACAAAGAATTTCTTAAAGAATGGATGCCACCATTCCTATAATCACAATTTTAGAGTTTTCTTTAAAGTGACCCTTTCAAAATGAATTGTTTCATCCAACAATTCATGTAATTTGTAACGTAAATCCATCATGTATGTAACTACTTCGCGTCTAACCTTTGGGTCAGAAATAGTTTGAGCTTCATTTGCTACAGAATCAATTCGTGATAGAGCCATTTTTAGACCAAGTTTTGTTTTTTTGGTAATTCTATGGGATTGTTCAGCTTTGGTTGTCCGAGGATCGTCATCTTTTTTTACTTTTGATTTCTTTATTGAACGAATCTGTTTTACTGTCAAGTGATCATCATAAATTCTCTGAGCCATTTCAGCCTGTTCTTCAGATGGAACACCTAGTAATTCGAGACTTTGGCTGACCGAAAGGGCATTTTGGATTAACTGCTTTTTTGCCTCAGATGGTAATTTCAAAAGTTGAATTCTATGCGATACATATTCTTCACTTTTTTCAATTTTACTTGCTAGTTCAGATACACCGCCCCATCCAAAATCATCAACATATTTTTTGAATGCTTCTGCCTCTTCAAGTGCATTAAGTGATTTACGCTGAATATTCTCGGTTAATTGTATCTCATAGGTTTGTTTATCACTTAATTCTCTGATTTTTGACTGAATGTGGCGCCATCTCAAAGAACGGCATGCCTCAAATCTTCGATAGCCAGCAACAATTTCAAATCCTAATGCGACAGGTCTAACCAATATTGGTTGTAACAAACCATGTTCTGTGATACTTTTTACAAGTGAGCGGAATTCAGGGTCATTTTTGTCAATTTTATGCCTAACCTCAAATGGAGAATGCTTAATCATACGCATCTCAATTGGCTCAATAATACTAGAATCAAAATGTTCCATGGTGGAATAGTGCTAACATGAACTACTTAGACTTGTTGTTTTTCTAAGATCTTAGAATAATATCCACTATGAAAAAAAAGGCATTTTGGTTAAATTTAGTATATAACTAATTTCAGGTGTGTCTCGCTTCGAAAAAGCAACAAAACCATACGACATTCAACCAACATTATGGATGTCTATCGGATTAACAATTTTGGTAGGTTCGATAATTGGCAAACTGATAGATGCCACAGAATTCACATCTCAGTTTTTAAGATAGTATAATTTTATTTTAATGTGGAATTAGATACAACCGATTTGAAGGTAATGGGTGCTGTGAAAAAAGGTCTCACAACATTTGGTGGAATAAAAAATGGAGTTCATCTGAAAAAGGACGAACTGGTAAAAATTTTAGATATTTTGGATAACAGTCAATTAATCTCATCAACAACTGGAACCGGATTATTAGGGCAGAAAAAATTAATTATCAACTTAACAGACAAAGGAGAAGAAAGAATTCAAGAGTATCTAGAAATGTTACGAGTTAAGTGGAAAGAAATGATTGATTTAGCAATAGCAGGCGAAAGAGACCAACTTGATCAAATAATTGTAGATAATCCATTCATGGTGAACATGATGGTATTTTTTGGAGTTACAGATTTGCCAACTCTGAGTAGACTAAATTTAAGATTCCTTTTGGAAGGAAAACATCTTTGCTACAAATGTAAAAAGGAGCTAAAAGGATTGATGCAAAAATTTGCAGTATCAGATGTTAGGAAATTTAATTTCAAACTACCTCGAGGAATGACTACACGGGATGACCTGTGTGCAGATTGCTTTAACAGTCTAGGTAGATCGTGACATTCTTTTCTTAACTACCTGAAGTACAATTCTTGCAATAATTATACCGATTACAATAATTATAGCGTACGTCCAAATATCAGCTAAATCTTGATCTTCCTGTTGTGCCTCATCTAGAGGTTTTGAATCAAATTGAGCACCAGGAGCGAATACGTCCTTATCCATTACAGTCTCAGCAAAAGCAACACTAGGTACAATTGTAACTACCATGACAAATAATATAATTAAAAATAGATTCAAGTGACTTTTTTGGTGATTTGGGGGATTTAACGATTTGTGAATTAACCTAAAAAGTTGGTTACACCTAGAAAGAGACCAATGATGCTGATTAATACAACTACGACTCCCATTACCTGTTTGTCATTCATAATAATTGTAAAAAAATGACCAATTTAACAATTCAGGGTGTTCGAATTTATTGAAAATTAATTGAATTTGTTTTCAAAGACTACTTTATCTAATGATAATTGTCCACCACGTTCTGCTGCAGGGGAAGCAGCCTTTCCGACAACAATCATCATCACAATTATGTGTTCATCAGGAAGATTGATGATTTTTGCTATCTCATCATATTCAAAACCAACCATAGGGCAAGAATCAAGACCCATTTGTTTTGCAGCAAGCATTATGGTTTGTGCTGCAAATCCACAAGAACGCATTGCCTCATCTCTTCTATTTTGAGGACTTTCAGAATATTTTTTGTGCATTGCATCTCGAACATGTTCTTGTTTTTCAAGAGGATGATTCTTCCAATATCTCATAGGATCGTCTTTCCATGCATCCATATTTCCACATAGTAAGATGACAAGTGACCCATCTAGCGGTTGAGCTTGATTTCGAGCAGCGACATGAATTTTTTCTTTTACTGCTTGATCGGTTATGGTGACAAACCGCCAGTTTTGTTGATTGTAGCTGGTAGGAGAAAGTATTGTTAACTCCATCAATGATTTTACCTGTTCAGGACTCATTTTGTAGGTGTTATCAAATTTTTTTATTGCACGTCTTGTTTTAATTGCATCAAAAGTATCCATTTTCTATATCAATTCCATTTTTTAATTTATTTTTCAGGATGAGAGCATAATTCAGCCAGTACACCCTCTAAGGATTTTGGGTGAATGAATGTGACTTTAGTTCCAGCAGAGCCAGGGCGAACCTTTCCCAAAAATTGTACTCCACAACCTTCCATTCTTTCTACTTCACCTTCAATGTTATCAGTTTCTAATGCCATGTGGTGTAGACCTGGACCTTTTTTATCAAGAAATTTTTTAATTGGACTATCATCTTTGGTTGGTTGCATCAACTCAATTCTTCCATTTTCCATAGAAATTATTGCAACCTTTACTCCTTCAGATTCCACTGTTTCAAATTCTATTTCATCAATACCAAGTGCTTTTTGATAGACCTTAGCTGACTCCTCTACATTGTTTACCGCAATCGCGATGTGATCAATTTTCATCTAAAATATCTCCTTTGGTCTATATTCACCAAATACTTCCCGTAACGTGTTACTGATTTCTCCGGTTGTAGCATATGTTTTAACAGAATCAAGTATGAATGGCATGATATTCTTATCAGTCTCTGCCGCTGCCTGTAATTTTGATAATGCAGTATTAGTTTTTTTGTTATCTCTAGATTTTCGTAATGCCTTGATTGCCTTTTCTTGTTTTGCACCAAGGGAATCATCAATTCGTAGCAGTTTTTGTTTTGCCTCAACCTCATCTACAAATTTGTTGACGCCGACTAAAACTCGTGAAGAATCATCAACCTCTTTTTTGATACGATAAGCATTTTGTCTAATCTCTGCTTGGAAGAATCCTTTTTCTATTGCTTTGAGTGAGCCACCCATTTTATCAATTCTTTTGAGATATGCCCATGTCTGTTCTTCAATCTCATCACACAATTCTTCTAGATAATGTGAGCCAGCCATTGGGTCTACTGTTTTTATAATACCTGATTCAGATGCAACAATTTGTTGTGTTCTTAATGCAATTTTTGCAGATTCTTCAGTTGGTAAAGCCAACGCTTCATCTCTCGAATTGGTATGAAGTGATTGAGTTCCCCCCAATACAGCCGCCATTGTTTGCATTGCAACACGAACAATGTTGTTATCAGGTTGTTGTGCGGTAAGTGATTCACCACTAGTTTGAGTATGGAATTTTAATTGTAATGATTTTTCATTTTTAGCATGGAATCTTTCTTTTAAGATTTTTGCATATACTTTTCTTGCAACTCTGAACTTTGCTATTTCTTCAAAGAACTCAATAGTACAACAAAAGAAAAATGATAATCTTGGAGCAAATTCATCAATTTTTAATCCCTGTGCGATACATGTTTCAATGTATTCTATGGCATTTGCTATAGTAAATGCAATTTCTTGTACAGCATTTGATCCTGCTTCTCTTATGTGATAACCAGATATGGAAACAGGATACCATTGTGGAACCTCGGTTGCACAATAACCAATCATATCACCGATTATACGCATCGATGGTTCAGGAGGATAGATGTACGTATTTCTTGCAATGTATTCCTTGAGTATGTCGTTTTGTGTGGTTCCTCGTAATTGTTTACTTGAGAATCCTTGAGATTGTCCTACGGCAATATAGTATGCAAGTAATGTGGATGCGGTTGCATTAATCGTCATTGATGTTGAAACTTTACCTAGTTCAATTCCGTTGAAGACGGTCTGCATATCTTTCAGAGATGAAATTGATACACCAACCTTTCCTACCTCACCTTCGGCTTGTGGTGCATCAGGGTCATGGCCAATTTGTGTTGGTAAATCAAATGCCATGGATATTCCAGTTTGTCCCTTATCCAACATGAACTTGTATCTCTTGTTACTTTGTGCAGCATCACCGAATCCAGCATACTGACGCATAGTCCAAAATCTATCTCGATACATTCCTTGATGAATACCACGTGTATACGGGAATTTTCCAGGAACTTCTTTTGTTTTCTTTTTAGTGGATTTTACATAAAATGGCTTAATTGGAATACTAGAATCGGTAACGTATTGTTTTTCTGCTAATTTTGTTTTCTTTTTTGCAACCATATTTTATCACTTTATGAAATTTTTTGTCAGCTTGTCTGCTGCCTCAAACGGATCCATTTTTTTTTCTTGTACCTTTTTCAAATATGAAGAAAATGACTTGTTTTTACCAATCATTATTGAAATTTCCTGTCTGACGTTATTTAAAATAATATCTTCTAATTCAGATTTTAGGCGAGTTTTCTCAGAACTCTTTTTATCCTTTATTTTTTGTTTCATTAATTCCTTTAACTTTGAAGCTAACTCTTTGATTCCCTTATTTTTCTTTACAGATGTTTTGAGGATTGTGGTTTCTTCTTCTGCGGTTCCAATAAAATCTTGTAATGCCTGAAATAGTTGTGTTGCACCATCCAAGTCACTCTTGTTTACCAAATAGATATCACCAATTTCTGTAATTCCTGCTTTTATGGTTTGAATGCTATCTCCAGTATGCGGATTAAATGTAACAACAGTGATATCTGCAATTTTTGAAATGTCAACTTCTGTTTGTCCTGCTCCAACACTTTCAATTATAATTGGATTGAATCCGGCATATTCTAGTACACGTAAACTATTCCGAACCGAGTGTGCAATGGCTCCAGTTGCACCACGAGATGCAATACTTCGAATGTAGGTTCCAGTATCAGTTGATTCTGACATTCTAACACGGTCACCTAAGATAGCGCCGCCTGTAACATGGCTAGTAGGATCGACCGCCAATACAGCCGGTTTCAGCTTTAGTTTTTTCATCTCCATTGATAATTTGTTTATGAGAGATGATTTTCCAGCGCCTGCAGGTCCTGTGATTCCAATAACAATTGCCTTGCCAGAGGTTTTGTAGATTTTTTTGATTAATTGACGTGCCTCTTTTGGGTCATTTTCCATTATGGAGATAGCCTTTGCAATTGCACCTCTCTTTGCTTTTTTTAAATCTGGAAGCATTGCCATACAAAACCGTCTCATCCCTTGATTAAAAATCTTAGATGTGAAGAAAGATTTTAAAGCCAAATTTTATCAATTGATTAAATGAAAATTGTGTTATTTGTCATAATTTCAATTATGATTGGTATTTTTTCTCTAAATGCATATGGAGATTTAGTAGAAGAAACCAATAATTCAGCATACATATTAATGAAAAATGAAGAGTATGTTGCTGCAATTGAAGAATATACAAAAGTTTTGCATATAGATCCAAGTAATGAAAAAGCATTATTGAACAGAGCAGTGGCATTTGCAAAAATAGAAGATACCGAATCGAGTCTTAATGATTTTTCATTAGTTTTAAAAAATGATCCTGAAAATTTAACAGCACTGAAAGGTAAAGCAACCATTTTATCAGAATTTGAATGTGAATCATATCTTAATTGTGGACCATTACAAGCATTACAAATTTTTGAGAATATGCTAGAAATAAATCCTGAAAATGAAGATATAAAATTAAAACGTAATTTTATGTTTACACAAGTCAATACATTCGATGTAAGAGAAACTAATGGAGAATATATTGTAAATATTCAGCAAATTGTTAGAGACAATAATGGCATGTTAGTTAGTGTAATTGAAAATTCAGGAACTAGTATATCACCTACAAGACTGACTGAAAAACATCTTGATGGAAAAGAACAAAATTCAATAAATTATAAAAAAGAAATTATTAAAATTGGTCAAAATGATTACATAAGATGGTATTATGAAACGGAAATGAGTTCTTTTGAAAAAGAGAGAAAATTTTTTGGAATGACAAAATCATCTGAGATAGTAAGAGATGGACAACTAGATGGAAGAGAAATGTCTTTGAAAATTGATTTGGTTTTTGCATTATTTCCTGCAATAAATGTAGACAAAGGCGACAGTACATGGAAAGTTACTGAAATTTTTAAGAAGATTTAGTATTTCTAAATATTACAATTGCAATTGAAATTGAAAAAAATACAATCAAAGGAATGAATCGATAAGGTAAAATCACATAGAAATCAGTCAATAAAGCAACTAATGGACCAGCTAATAGAAGACTAGGAATAAAGAATAACAAGGATTCTGCATGTTTTAATCCAGTGCGCGAAACAAAAAATAACCCAACAATTGTAGGAAGTAACATAATTAACAAGAACGTATCAAAACGCATTTGTGATGAGAAATCCGATAAACTATTCATGAAACGATTAAGATCAATCTGAATTACATCATCATATATTGTATTTCCTAATGAGAACAATCCAAGCATTATTAAAATTATTATTCCATATGAAATCAGTATTCTAATTTTAGTAGAAGAATTATTTTCGGATTTCAGTACATAGAAAATATTCAAAATTAAAAATGGGGTAGAGAATGCTTTTGAAAATACAGAAAGTAGATAAAGTATTCCTGAGAAATGCCATTTTTTATGAATTGTGTAAATTGATAAAAGAAAAAAGGCCACCCAGAGATTTTCATATACAGCTATTGTGTCATATTCAAGAAAGGTATATCCCTGTAAAAGAACGATCATTGCAACTAAACCAGTAATTCTTCTACGAGATATTTCAACAGCAACCAGACCAGCAACAGATACCAACAGTATACTAAACAATAATGGAATAACTTTGATGTTGCCAAGAACATCTTGCGAGAATCCTAAAAGAATCATACGAACAAATCTACTATTTTGTTCATCTGCAATCATATCTCCAGAATCAGTTACAGGAAAGCTATCTAAACCAGAAATGAGAATTTTGTAATCAGGGAATTGTGTTGATTCATCTATTGTTAATTCAGGAATAGCTGCCGTAGAATATACAATTAGTATTATTATCCCACCAATCAAAGATTGTTTTTTGGATATTTCAAAATTTCTAATTTTATTAAGCGATGATGAAAAATTTGCAAGTTTGTTAGTTTTATACAAGTATCCAATTGAGAAAATTATAATGTTACTTACAACTAAAAGCACGGCATTATTTCCAATCTCAAATTGATCATATTGATTAGTAGAGATGTGTCCAAATTCATGCAAAATTAATGCAGGAAACACTACAGAAAGTAGACTAATTCCTACCAGAATCAACGCAAAAAGAAATACAATATTTAATGAAATCCCCATGAATACAAAGCAATCTCAGTGCTTGATTAAAAATCTTAGATGTAAAGAAAGATTTTAAAGCCAAATTTTAAGAATTAAATCATGAAGCAGAAGGTACAATCACGACGAGTTAAAATTCTAGTTGCAAAATTGGGTCTAGACGGCCATGATAGAGGCGCTCTAATCCTATGTAGAGCATTCAGAGATGCAGGAATGGAAGTAATCTATTCAGGATTATTTGCAACACCAGACAGAATTGCACAAATTGTAGAAGATGAAGATGCAGATGCTGTCGCCTTAAGTTTGCTTAATGGGGCTCACGGAACATTATTTCCAAGAGTTGTAAAAGAGTTGAAAAAGAAAAAGATCAACGACGTGCTGGTTGTTGGAGGAGGAGTAATCCCTGAAGAAGATAAAAAAGCATTAGAAAAATCAGGAGTTACAGGAAACTTTGGTCCAGGAACATCACTAGATTTGATAATTGAACATATTACAAAAGGCGTTTCTAAACTAAGAAAATTATAACTTTATTCAGTAGAATCTGGCCACATCATTTTTCTCATCTGCTTTCCTACAGTTTCGATTTGATGACCATCCAAGTCTTTCATGTATTTATCAAATGCGGCCTTTCCTTCATTTTGATAATTGTCAATCCATTCTTTGTTGAATGTTCCGTCTTGAATCATTGTTAGAACTTTTTTCATATTTGCTTTTGTATCAGGTGTCATTACCATTGGACCTCTTGTTAATCCACCGTATCTTGCAGTCTCTGAAACACGTCTCCACATTCCATTAATTCCATATCTTTGAATCATGTCTACAATTAATTTTAATTCGTGTAATACCTCAAAGTATGCAATTTCTGGTTGATAACCTGCTTCTACTAGAGTTTCAAATGCGTTAACTACCATTGAAGCTGAACCTCCGCATAAATCGGCTTGTTCTCCAAACCAGTCAGTTTCTACTTCTTCTTTGAATGTTGTTTGTATTAATCCTGCACGTGCACTACCGATTGCTTTTGCAATTCCTAATGTTCTATCCCATGCTTTTCCTGTTTTATCTTGTTCTACTGCAACAATTGATGGAGTTCCAAAGTTTTGTAGATATGTCTCTCTAACTTTAGAGCCAGGACCTTTTGGGGCAACCATAATTAGATCAACATTTTCTGGTGCGTCAATCCATTTCCAGTAAATTGCTGCTGCATGTGAAAATGATAATGCTTTTCCATCAGAGAGGTTTGGGCCAATCTCTTCTTTGTACACTTTGGCTTGAACCATATCAGGAATTAAAATATGAACAATGTCTGCTTTTTTTGTGGCATCAGCTACTGACATGACTTCATGTCCATCATCTTTTGCTTTTTGCCAAGTTGGACTACCCTCTTTTAGACCAACAATAACTTTGAGACCTGAGTCTTTCATGTTGTTTGCCTGTGCATCACCTTGGATACCATATCCAATTACTGCGACAGTTTGGTCTTTGATAGGGTCAAGACTAATGTCTGCGTCTTTCCATGTCTTTGCCATACTAAAATTCAAAGGAGATTCTATATAATCTATGCAATAATCAAGTTCATGATTACAGATAATCCAAAATTTGTAAAGTTACTAATAATTGCAATATTTGCAATTGTAGTTCCTCTCAGCATTATAGGAATTAACATGTATGAGAAAAACGTTACAAATCCTCGAATATGGGAAGGATGGACATGTAGTGAAATGGAGAAATTTGCATTAGAAGATAGAGATGATAGTCTAAACGATTATCAGGCAAGTAAATTTCATGAGGATTTGTCAGAATGTCTTTCTAGATAATTATAAAGTAATTATTTTTTTGCAACTTGCACATTGGAGCTTTACTCCATTATCGTCTAGTCTTTCAAATTTTTTAGAACCACATTCAGGACATATTGGACATGCTCTTGCAGGTTTCATTGTGGCACACCGCTTCCAATTATGCGAACCGTATTTGATTCAGGTTTTAGTAGTACACATACATCACCAGGCATTACAATAACCGGTTTTTCAAATGTAAGTTTCATAGGAGATACGGATGCAAATTTTGCAGCCTTTATCTGAAGACCTACACTTACAAGACACATTTGATTTTCTGCCAAAGTTGATTTGAAGAACTGATTTTGTTTATAGTCTATAGTAATTTCAGTTACTGTTTTGATTGAAGTATCATTTGATAAGACATCACCACGAGTTATCTCATCATGTTTGATATTTTTAAGAGATAATCCAACTCTAGCAGGAGAAATGGATTCTTTGACATCATCGTCATGCATCTGAATTGATTTTACCATCGCTTCAATTTCAGAGGGATAGTGCTGAATCTTATCATATTGAGTAATTTTTCCAGACAGAACCTTTCCTAATGCCACGGTTCCCACACCTTTGACATCAAATGTATGATCAATTACAATACTGGTACTTCCATCTTTTTTTGCAACGGTAAAGTTTGCTAATTCTTCTTTAATTTTATCCTGTTCAACTTTCGTGTATCCTTCAATTACAGTTCCCTTTATCATTAAATCTAATCTAGCCTCATCAACATCATATGAATGAGATAAAATTCCATCTTTTTTTCCAAGCGCATCTAATGCAAGAATTTGTTCACCCGTGAATTTATCTAATGCACTTACGTGAAAAATTACGTATTCTGCTAACGCAATTGCCTGAAATAGAGGTTGGATTTTTTCGGGAAATCCATTTGGAGTTACAAACGTGTAAATTTTTTCTGCTTCTTTTCTATCAAATAATGTTAGATCAGTAGACGTACCTTTTTTGCCAAAATCAGTTGCAATTGATTGGTCACCTAAGATTACAAAATTTACAGACTCCATTGATAACCACTAATTTTATCCAGAGGCTTTCTTTGTTGCGCTTACTAGTGAAATAACATCTCTATCTCGCAACTGATAGTGGGTTGGCAATCTAAGATTGTACCTCAAATCTTTTGCATGTAATAATCCCTTTGATAATCCGGTGTGAATTTCATTTGCCAAGTCTTTTACGGTTGCTCCATCTTTGAGTAAAATCAAATCAGGAAGTATGTGTCCTTTTTTATCAGAAAGTTTATTCTCATCAGCGACTGGGTAAACTGCATTCATTTTTAATAATTTGAAGACGGTGACATTTATTGCAAATTGAACTCCAGTTCGCATATATTCACCCATGATATCTTGTTTGATGAAATTAAGTGCGTTTGTTTGTTTATCGTTTAATTCTTCAGGTTTAACAATATCAAACTGTTCAGATCCTGGAGAATATTTTATCAAATCTTGCTGTTCTGCACGTCTTAGAGTTAACTCACTATCAGCACTTGCAGGGACAGTGATGACTTCATTATATCGTTCACGAAGACGATTAAAGTTTTTGTCAGCACCAGGAACATCAATTTTGTTTGCAACTATGAGAGTAGGTTTTGAAATTTTACGTAAGATTTTTGCAAATTCTTTTGTTTGACCCATATCAAAGTCATCAAAAGCAATTTCTTCTAAATTTGTAGTTTTTAGTGCCTGAATTACATGTGATTTTTTAACACCAATTCCTTGGTATAGTTCAGTTAATGCATCAACTTGGTCTGTACCATCACGAATATTTTTAGAAAGTTTATCTCGATTTCCTTCTAGAATTTTTTGATACCACATTACCAACTCTTCTTCAATATCAGCAAAGTCAGATACAGGATCACCAGAACCAGGTTCTGTTATTTTTCCTGTTGCATCAATACTTCCAGAACAATCAACAACATGTAACAACGCATCAGATTGTGCAGCAATAGAAAGAAATTGGTTTCCCAATCCCTTCCCTTTCCATGCATCTTTGATTAATCCAGGTAAATCAATTAATTCAATAGGAATGTAACGCCATCCATCAACACATTTTGAATTGTTTGGTTCATCTTGAACATTAAACTCCATATGAACACACAAAGTAATTGCCTGACCAGTTCCTGTTTGTGGTTTTTTTGTTGTAAATGGATATGTGGAAATTTCAGTAGATGCTAATGTTGCAGAATTGAAGAAGGTGGTTTTGCCAGTATTTGTTTTACCTATAATTCCAATTTTTATCGTCATGAATTATTTTCCATTTTATTGTATTTATCTGATTATTTTTTGAGTTTGTTTTCTATATTTGATATTGAATTTTGAATTTCTTTTAGATTCCATTTAATCTCATCTAATTCTTCAGGAGTGATTTCATCATGCCATTTTTCAAGCATTGTTTTTGTGATTTCAGTACAATTGTACAAAACGGACCAGTATGGATGATGCTCTGCAGTTGTGTATGCCAATTCTGCCGCATCATCTACCCCAAGTTTTGCTCTTGTGACAGAATCCATTTTTTCACCAAAAATTTTTACAGAGTCATATTCGAGATTTGATTCCATCTTTATCTGAGTCTGTTTTTTCTCAAATTTTTCTACTAAAAGTTGAAGCTCGTCATAAAATGCTTGAAATGAATTATCAGACATTATGATAACCGACTATGTTCTGCCAACATGCATCTATTGTAAACAACATCAATTCCAGCATCTTTTGCTAGTTTTTCTGCTTCTTCATTATGAATTCCCTCTTGAAGCCAAATGACTTTAGGTTTTTTCTTTATCGCTTCTTTTATGATTGACATTACCTGATCTGATGGTCGAAATACATCTACAATGTCAACATCATCAGGCACATCTGTAATCACATCATAGCACTGTTTTTTCAGTATAACATCTGCATTTGGATTTACAGGAGTGATGTCATATCCATTTTCATGTAGATATTTTGGTACATAATGTGCAGCCTTGTCGGGGTTCTTTGACATCCCCACAACTGCAATTTTTTTCATCTTTAAAATTTCTAAAATTTCTTCATCAGAATGAGGATCGTCTTCCATAGTAAAAAATTATTTTTTTGAACTAATTATACTAATCGTCATGTTCATGCTCTGTTAAATGGCAATCACAGCTACAAAGCTCAGTGGTATGATTATTTTGGCAATCAATACACTCAAAGTGTTTATGATTCTCACAGCTAGAGCAGATCATAAATAACTATACAACTACATGTTATTTATTATATATCAAGAAAACTTTGGTTATTATTACGACAAAGATCCTTCAAAATTGTGGATATTTCTGTAGGACATACACCAGATTCAGATGACGCATTCATGTTTTATGCAATGTTTACGGGTAAAGTAAAATCAGATGATTTCAACGTCACTCATGTTATAGAAGATATTGAAAAATTGAATAGAAAAGCAAAGAATCCAGAATTAGATGTTACCGCCGTTTCAGTTCATGCATGTGCACATATTCCAAATTATGTTATGTTAAGAAGCGGGGGAAGTTTTGGAATTAACTATGGACCAATTGTTACCGCAACAAAGCCTATGACAATTGAGGAGATAAAAAAATCAAAAATTGCCATTCCAGGAGAAATGACTTCGGCATATTTGTTGTTACAATTAATGATTGGTAAATTTGATTATGTCGAAATGAACTTTAGTGATATTCCAGAAGCTGTGAGAAGTGGTAAGGTTGATGTTGGATTGGTAATTCATGAAACACAATTATCATTTGAAGAAGAGGGAATACAAAAAATTCTAGATGTAGGCGAATGGTGGGATAAAGAATCGGGAGGATTGCCAGTTCCATTAGGAGTTAATGTGATGAATGAAGAACTTGGTCCAGAATTAATTAACAAATTTGACTTGTATTTACAAGAATCCATCAAATTTGCAAGAAATAACATTAAAGATGGAATTGATTATGCAATGAAATACAGTAGAGGAAAATCAAGAGAATTGATTGAAAAATTTGTACTCATGTATGTTAATGAGGTAACTGTAGATATGGGAGAACCAGGAGAAAAGGCTGTAAAATTGATGTTTAAGATGGCAAAAGAAAAGGGACTTGTTCCTGAGTTTGAGTTAAAAATTTCAAAACCACTTTAATTATTTTTTAGAATTTCTAAAAAACGAGGTAACAAACAATGCCATACCTGCCAAGAGAATAACAATTCCAATTGAGAATTCAATTTTCAATCTATTGTGAATTTCTTTTTGTTCAGATTCCAAGGTCTCATACATTTCAGGCTCAATCTTATCAAAATATTGGATTTGTGGATAATCAAAAAGCATAATGAATGAACCTAGAATCAATAAAATGATTCCAATGAAAAACCATGTGGGATTTTGTATATGTACCAATTATTTTCTAAAAAAAAGAATCAAAGATAAATTGTTCATATTGCTTATATTCAAAATTCACTTACTCTATACATGAAAACAAACCAAAATAATGATTCAACATATGATTACTCTGGACTTTTCATTGATGACGAAGAATTCTAGTTCTGAGCCTATCAAGTCAACATCTAGTATTTATTATGCAGAGTCATAAACTGTCCATGAAGCTTTACCTAGACTTTGATCCTTGTGTTGAATGTAAAGAGATGATGACAGAATTGTCATCTGAAGAGATGCTTTTTGCAGACGACGAGACAAGAGCAGATGTATCAGCAAAATTCTTGAGACATTTGACATACAATCACAATGAGGTTGTTAAAGCAGTAATGTCAGAAGTAAAAAGTCAACAAAGAAGTCCAGAGTTTGACCTTTACAAGTAATTAGACTGCCACTTTCTGCAATAACAGTTCTTTAAGATCATCTGTAGTTTTTGCAGCACTTAGTCTATTCCGAAGTTGCCCTCCCCCAACAGTTCCTTTTGTAAATCGGATAGCCTGTTGCTTGATATTTGCAAATCTAATGTTGTATTTTTCTGTTAATTCGAGGTATGTGACAAATGCTTCCAACCTATCAGTAAGGGAATACTGTTTGTATGTACCATCTTCAAGATAATCATTAATCTGCTCAAAAATGAATGGGTTGCCCATTGCACCTCTTCCAACCATTAGATAATCACATCCAGTATAATCAAGAACTTTTTTAGCGATTTCAGGAGAGGTGATATCACCATTTCCAACTACAGGAACAGAAACATTTTGTTTTAATTTTTTAATCATATCCCAGTCTGAATGCCCAGAGTATCCCTGAGAGACAGTTCGTGGATGTAATGTCATTAATTGTATTCCTTCTTGTTCTGCAATTTTTGAGATTTCTAAGAATAGAGATGTATTTTCTTCAGTGACACCCATTCTCATTTTTAGCGATATGGGTTTTTTCACAGTATTTACTAAGGTTCTAAATATTTCTCGAGTTAAATCAGAGTTTTGTAATAATGCACCACCTGCCATTTGTTTTGTAATATGAGGAGCAGGACACCCCATATTGTAATCAATCATGTCAAAGTGAGGTTCTACAATTTTTGCAGCCTTTTCCAATGCAGTGATATCAGAGCCAAATAATTGAACAGATAACGGACGTTCTTTTTCAGAAAATTCAATAAATTCAGTAATATTTTTTGATTCAGATTCTAATTGTTCATGTTTAGCAACTATCGCATTTACACTAGTTAATTCTGTAACAACAAGTCCTGCACCCATCCTTTTACACATTATACGTAGTGCAGGATCACTTACGCCAGCCATTGGAGCCAGAAATACCTTACTTGTGAAATGTGGGAGTTGTGACATATGATGTGTTTTTCAGAATTATATATTAAATCTACATTTCCTAAATGAAGTTATGTTAGTAGATAAAAGAATTTTAGCAGGAGGCGTATCTATGATTGTCGTTGGAATGGTACTTTCAGGAATACTAACAGACATGACACCAATTGGCAGAGAAGGAATGACTGAAGAAGAAAAGTACGAGTTTATGGTTAATGAAAGAGAAAATGAAGATTTTAAAACACTTTCAGGTATTTTGGTTGGTATTGGATTTTTACTAGTTTTGATTAGTTTTGGGGCACGCAGAAAAAGAAAAGGCGGTGCAAAGAAAACAGAAAAGAAACCTGCAACTAAGTGAAGGTTTGAAGTGTTTTAAAGAATGTATTTCGTTGAATAGGAGTACGACCAATCTCTTTTGCTAAATTTGCTAATTCCAATAATGAAGAGTTGGTAGGTTTCCCCGCTGCACGATAAATTTCCTCAGAAAATGCAGTTCCCACCAAATCATTTCCTCCATGTGATAATGCAACTTGAGCGAGTTTTGTTCCATATGCAACCCAGTATACAGAAATATTCTTGAGTGTCTGTGCCAGCATTAGTCTAGATAATGCAATAATTTTCAGATCATAGATAGAAGAGGATTCATGTTCCACCTTGTGTTCCTTTTCAAGCTCAGTATTATCTAGACTGAACTTTAGTGGAATCAAAGTGATAAATCCATTAGTCTTTTTTTGTAACTCTCTAATCTTTATGAGATGATCAACTATGTGTTCTGGTTTTTCTATATGACCATAAAGCATTGTAACGTTGCTTTTAATTCCAAGATTATGTGCAACTTCGATGGTATCAAGCCATTGTTGGCCAGTACACTTTCCTCGAATGATTTTTGTTCTAACATCAGGATGGAATAATTCGGCTCCGCCTCCAGGCATTGAGTCAAGACCTGCATCTTTTAGTCTAGATAAAATTTCAGTGATAGAGTTTTTTGTTAATTTTGAGAGAAAGAAAATTTCTGCTGCAGTGAATGCCTTAATGGTCATATCAGGATGTTTTTGTTTTATAGCAGACATCATTTGTTCGTAATAGTCAAGTTGTAAATCAGGATGAAACCCTCCTACAATGTGTACTTCAGTTGCACCCAAATCTTTTGCAGCTGCAACTCTTTTTTCTATTTGATCAGGAGTAAGTGTGTAAGCGTCATCTTCATCACCTTTACGATAAAATGCACACATTTGACAACTGGCAGCACACAAATTTGTATAATTCATGTAGTATGAGGCAGCAAATGAAACAGTATCTCCTACAAGTTTTTTTCTTACAATATCAGCTGCTGCGCCAATAACGTGAAGATTATCATCATTTAGGATCTCCATACCATCATCAAATGTTAGTTCTTCACCATTTATGGCATGTTCAATTGCAGTTGAAGTCCCAACCAACTCTTCTAACATGTTTCACTTGATAACAGTGAAAATATAAAACAATGCAAACCAAGATTTAGTATGGTGTTACCGTTAGTTGACGAGGATAAACCAAAGTGCTTTTTGTGCCATGATACATTTGATGACTATGATAATCTACGAGAACATCAGGAAACGAAGCATAAGGATTATTTTGAATTTCATGATAAGAAGAGAGGTCCCGCACCAGGCGATGTTAATATTTTTTAGATTTTTGTGATTTTAGTAGTTCTAACGCCTTTTGTTTGCCCATATTTGCTAAATCATAGTCCTTGTCAATTGTAAGCGCCTTTTTGAAGCAAACCAGAGCAGAATCGAGTTCACCCATCTCACCCAAAGACATACCTTTGCATGCAAGCGCCATTGCGAAACGAGGTTTGATTTTTAATGCAGAATCATAGCACTCTATGGCATCTGAAAATTTAGATTTGGCATGAAGTAAAGTTCCTTTTCCAATTAATGCGTCCAAATTTTTTGAATCTTCCTTTAAAACAGAATTATAAGTCTGAAAAGATTGTGAATTTTTTCCCATTCGTTGTAATGTAGCAGCCTTGTCTAACAATGCAGGAATATTTTTTGGATCAGAATGTAGAACTTTATCATAAAGAAGAATGGCTTCTTCATATTCCTGATCTTCGGCAAGATCGGATGCTTGTTCCAACATTTTTTGGAATTTATTTTCCACTGATTAGAATAATATTTCCTAGATAATATTTATTTTCGTTTAATTTTTCTATATATTGAAAAACCAATTAGGGCGAATATACCAGATATAATTCCAACAAATATTACAAGAGGTGTAAAGTCTTCAGAGAAATATCTTGATTCAAGCCATGCGTTTGGCAATACGGTTACAAAATCATTTCCAGAGAAATCCTCCACATATCCTATAGCAAGAGCTAATTTTCCAGAGGAACCTGTTTTATCAAATACTGCCATGTAGTATGTACCAGGTGCTTCTATCTCAAGATCAATTTCTTGACGTTCCCAATATGTGATTTGACCAAAGGGTTCATAGAATTCTGTTGAAGGTATAGAACCCTTATAATCAAAAACATATGCATCGTAACCTTCTGGAATAGGATAATTGAAATTTTTGTCAGTATCTAGTACCTTTAGCTCATCCACCAGGTCAAGAAAGGTTGAAGGTCCTATCAACACAAGCGAAGGAGTAAAATTTTCTAAAGTATCTAGTTTTGGGATTACAATACTACTGAAAAGTCTGTCATCTTTTTCTGCATCAAATTTGTAAAACAATGCGTTGCCTTCCAATTCTTCGTACATTGCCCAAGAAATAACAGGATCTGGAATTTCCAATGCAGATTCATAATCTGTATTCGTTCCATCTGTAGGAATTAATTTATGACCAAATGCAGATGCAGGAAGCATCAACAAACAAAACAATCCAATAAAGATAATTTTCTGCATGATTACCTATTGATGTTTGAACATTTAACGCATGAATGCTAATTTCACATAGTAGTCAGATCTAGGCATGAATACTAGTGCTAACAAAGAATTTTTTTACGTTTTTTAAATACACAGTTTTGACTACCGCATGTATGAAGCTAAAACTGCCATTCAAATTAAAAATAAAATATCTAATTGTAAACGAAGACAGTTTCCAAGGTAAAGCTGTATTTCACGAAAAAGAGCATCCTATCAAAATTCATGCAGAAAATAATGAAAAGATTATCAAAGTTCCATTTTCAGTAATGGGAGTTACTGACGATGAAATACTAGTGAGAGTGTCAGGACCATCAGGAGTATACGTAGAAGACCGCATAAAATTCAAAGGAAAGTCAAAATGGGTAGAAATAGACTCTGACATCATATTTTTTGAAATTGCAAACAGTCAACACAAGTTTGATACTATGGAAATATTTCTTAAATAGTTAGGTCCAAGAATTAAAACAATTTTCGGTTGATTCTCCAAAAAAGAAAGTCAACGTTATGCGAGATTTTAATCCAGATATAGATTCAATTTGATGATAAAATTTTGGATTTAAAATAACCATATTTCCAACGATAGGTCTTATTTTTGTTTGATAAACACCTCTAATCAGATCTGAAGAATAGCCAAATTCTGGTTCTCTCATCATTTCATCTTTTTTAGACCACATTTTATGAAAAATTGTTAGTTCTCCACCCACATCAGGAGATTGAAGATAAAGAATTGCAGATAATTGATTTTTCAATCGACTTACATTAAATTCACTCATCTCAAAATGAGAGTTATCACGATGAAGGTGTACAGAATCTCCACTCTCATGTATTCTGATTACAGCATCGGAGTAAACATTACCATTTTCAGTTGCAGTGTATATTTTTTTTCCAAATAATTTTGATATTTTTTGTTGCATGAAGGTTAAAGGTGAAATATTTTCTGAGAACAAATTTTTTAAAATTTCGTTTGATTTTTTTGATTTTGAAAAATATTTTTGCTTTTCATATATGTGCGAACTTAAAGATGTACCAAATTTTGTTGAAGAGTTATTTGTTTTAGACATATCCAAAATTTTACTAGACATAGAAATACAATCAGATTTTGATAAAACCTTTGGAATGATTAAAGCAGGAATTTTTCCAGTAATCAAATCATCGTACGATGATGTTTCATCTAAAATTTGTGGAGTCCACATTAGTATCCGCCAGCGCCCGAATGCGAGACTGTGCATACGAGTTTATTCTCAGAATTCCTGCCTGAGATTTCACATTTTACAAATTTATTATTGAGACTTTCTTCAATTTGAGGAATATTTCTAGAGTTTTCATCTACAGGAATACTTGGAATATCAATTTCAGTGAACTGAATTTGTTCTATATCTTGATAGCTATCCTGATTGGTATCCTTTTGATGTGAAACATTCATCTCAAACGAGTTTGTTGTAATGATTTTTGTTACAGTTCCCCAAATTATATCAGACATTTTTTATCATAAGAAAAAGAGAGATGTTATGGTACAACAATAAGATTCAATGGAAGATCCAAGTTACCAAATGGTTCTGCAATTCGTAAATAGTAATCCTTGCCTGAATCATATTCAAAGTTTTCATAACTACCATAACCTATTGCAGGTCCCCATAAGATATTGACAAATTTGGCTTGTCCTGGTTTTAGTACGACGTTACCGGATGTAAAGTCAGAACCAGAGTTTACCCATTTTTTCCCTCCATCCCATACAGTGTAATTACATATGGATGGGCTAGTGCACATTAGTGTCTCATTTGAGGAACCAGTGTTTTGAACCATCATTTGTAAGTTTAAGAGAGGTTGTCCTGTTGCAGTGTATGCAATGTTGTTGTATTCTTTAACTCCCTTTCGAGTTTCCTCCTTGAAATCTGCTACATAATAGTATGCAACATTACCAAGTTGGAATTTCTCACCACTGTTCTGGTATGTTTTTAATTTGTATTCATCTTTGATTACTTTCTCACATTCGCGGATTTCTCTTTTGTTTTCACCGCCTTGACATTTGGCTAACATTTCATCAAGATCTGCATTGCCAGATGATTGTGAGGTAGTAGTTTCTTTAGGAGTGGATTGATATTGTGATTTTGATGCACCGTCATCACTTACAGCGCTTGGGCTAACTTGCATTATACCCATCTTTATCAAATATTGAAGTGCGTTGACAAACTCATTTTCAGTTAGTGTACCATCTGCCCACCAGCCAGCGTTGTTCTTTACCCAAGCCGGAATGGTATCAGATGCACCTGAACTTCTGGTAGTTGATGGAACATTGATTATTCCATTTTCAATCATGTATTGAACACCAGAAACAAATGCAGCGTCATCAATTTGGCCTTCTGCCCACCATCCTGCATTATTTTTTACCCAATCGGGGACATTAGTAGCATCAACACTGCCAACCATAGAGGTCAATAGTAAAACGCCTGCAATTCCCGCGAGTATTGCTTTCATTAAACATTTGACGTAATTACAATATATAAGCAAGTGCTAATTGGTCAACTAGTGCCTAACATCACCATCTTTAGACTTTAATTCAATAAATTATCAAAAAAGATATGCCAAAATTTTCATTTACAAAATTAGTTGATATTGATAGAGACGTATTCTTTGCAATCAGTACAGATTATGAAAAGTTTACAAAAATTCTTCCAGAATATTTTCTAGAACTAAAAGTTATTCAAAAAAAGGACAATAAAACAATAATTTTTGAAACATTGAGATTCCTAGGAAAGACGGTTAACGTTACTACAGAGCATGTTGTAGAAAAACCAGATAGGCACATTGTCAAAATGCTGGATGGGCAAGCAAAAGGTACAGTCTTCGATGAAACATATGAAAAAGTTGGAGAGCAGACAAAGGTTACAATCGAAGTTGATTTTGTATTATCTGGTGGACTCAAAATTTTAGGAATGTTTGCTAAAAGTAAGATTGAAAGTAGTATGAAAACGGTCTTAGATGAATTTGCAAATTATGCAAAAGATCACTCAAAGTGAAGAAAGATGTTTTTCTATTAAGGGATGTGCTAAGACGGCACTATGTGCTGCAGAATCTGTTCCAATACCATAACTAATAGTAGAATCACCTACAAAAAATAACCCATCTACGTGAGATACAGAATGTGGCATTTTATTTTTCCATACTAAACCTGGTTCTTTTACCACAGCCTCTACAAGTTTCCAAGCCATAGGCCTATCCCATAATAAGGAATCATCAAAGTCAGGATAAATTTCAGATAACTCCTGTTTCATTTTTGAAACAATTTCTTTAATTCGTGTGGGATTCTCGGTTTCTTCAGGTTTTACAGGAGTGCCAACTATGATGAGATGTTCTCCTTTAGGAGATACTGATGGAGTGATATTTGAAATAAAGAAGATTCCTTTTGAGACATAGTTTTCACCTACTGGAAAAACAACCTGACGTTCATCCAGTCTTTTTGATAATGCAAAATGAACTTCAACCACAGAAGTTGTTTTGTTAAGTCGATTTGTTTTTTTGATAAAATCATCATCAAAGACTCCAGAGTCAAATAATTGATTAATCGCATGATATGCAGGATATGAAATAATTACACAGTCACTTTGGACTATTTGGCCATTAGATAGTTCAACGCCTGTCACCTTTCTATCTTTAACAATCACCTTTTTGATAGAAGAGCCAAGATTTACTTCGGAATTTTTTTCTTTGACATAATTTGCCATTACCTCACTAATTCGGTCATATCCACCCATGTCGGGATATGCAAATTCACTTGTTCCACCTTTGAATGGATTTGCACGAATTATGGTTCTTGCAAATTCACCAAGAGAGATATGATCAGGAGTGTCTGCAAATGCAAGCATACAGACAGCATCAAAAAATTGTTTAGAATGGAAGTCGAGTTTGGAGGTAACTTTTGTTAGAGGTACAGAATCTAATTTTTCTGCTTTTTCCATACTAGTGAATGCCATAGGAAGAAGTATTTTCAGTAAAGATATTCGGCTCTTGAATGGAATTAAAGACATTTTCAGAATATCTGCAATTCCTTTTGGGTATGTGTGAAACCCGTTGTCATAAAATGCAATTTTATCAACAATTGCAAGTTTAAGTCTAGATTGTATTTTGACATCTTTTAGAATTTCATATATTGCAGATTTTTTATAAAATGGCATTATGTGAAAGCCATTATCTAAAATGTGGTTTTTGAATTTCATTGAAGCTGTTCGTCCACCAACACGCTCAGATTTTTCATAAACAGAAACGGGGTGTCCGTCGTTGGCCAGAAGAGTTGCAATTGATAAACCGCCGACACCAGCGCCTATTATGACGACTGGTTTCGTCGACAGATTTTTTGAAATCTCTTTACTGTAATTTTCAGAATTCATTTTACGCAGCAACAGTTGTTGTTGGTTCGGTAGGTATGACTCTTTTCTTATTTCGAGATTTAGTTCTCAAAATCATTTTGCAACAAGGACAACGAATTGATTCGGTGTCAAGCCATACTTCACACCAACTGCAACGTTTTAGTCCATATTGATATTTCATTGAGTTTGGAACTTTCATTACTTTGTGCTGTGTGCATATTCCTTTACATGATGCTCCCATGAACAAATTACCGAATTATGATATTTAATAGTTATGCACTAGCGTGAGTCTAGTGCTAATTTTTTACATTTTAGCATCAAATAACCGATCAGTTCATTTTCAGATGCAGATTGCATTTTTTTCATAGATTCAAAAAGTATTTTTTCTACATATTTAGAATAACGGGAAAGAATCTTTTTTTGTAATTCAGGACGATTGTGGATATAATATTCAGCAAGAGGAGAGTAAACATTTTTTCCAATATCGTTTGATTCTATAATTTCAAATCCATTTTTAGAAAGTTCAGATATAATATTTTTTTGTGAATAATGTTCGGATGACCAAGTGAATTTCAATATTCCAAGATTGCTGTAACTAGAATTATCTGTCGCAGTAGGTATTGCAAGTGCAAGAACTCCATCATCTTTTAAAACACGATTTGATTCAGAAAAAAAATCTCCAATAGGTTTGAAGTGTTGGGCAGATTCTAATGCAATTACACAATCTAATGAGGAATTTGAAAATGGAAGCATCCTTGCGGTAGAATTTATTTTTAAAATATTATCAGAACTAACTGAGGCTAATTGTGAGAGATTTACGTTTACAGAACAAATTTCTAACAAAGGGTGTTGAGAACTCCAAATCTTTGCAGGTCCTAAAATTCCACTTCCAATATCAGCAATCACCTCTGCGGCAGATATTTCAGCCATTTCACCAATCATTTGACATAATCGTTTTTGCGCATCAATAGGATGAGGAGTAGAATTATCCCAATATCCGAAATTCAGCATATCTCCACCAGTAGAGACCTCCATAATCGGAGAAAGGGAATCATATAATTTTACAACGTCACTTTCATTTCTTCGAAATGTCCATAGAAGTAAATCTATAGGATTAATCAGCATGTTAAAAATAAAAAAACCGTGGATATATGATTTAAGGCAAATCCACTAATTCTTCAACACAGTGTTTGTGAACCCAAACCTCATCTGCGTTTTTGGCGATTTCCTTACCTTTTCGGATATCATCGCCACAGCTTTTGCATTTTCCATCAAATCTTGCTTTCATGTAAGTCAATAGTGATGTGTGCGTAAATGTGATACTTTGTTGATTAGATTGACCTGAACTCAGTCTAAAATCAATTCTCGCTCATAGAGGGATCAATTTTTTTGACCATCTTTGTCAATCAGAAAAGGCAATTTGCGTATTATAGATCAAAATACAATATAGTGTATGCAAACGGAAGATTTTGAATCCAAATCAGGACAGGATTTTTGGGATAATGCAAACAAGTATTCTTGGTCAAATGGAGAATACGAATTTCTAAGAGAAATGTCATTTATCATGGTGAATCTTCATCATCAGAATAAATCTGAAGAATAATAGTGCTAAAGAAAAAAAGTTAACACTAGAAGACATTACTAATTAATTCAAACCGATATAGTAGAGTAGTGAAAAAAGATCCTGAACCTAATAATCACGTTTGTAAGACTAACAAAGGAAAAGACGTTCTCTTAGTTTCTGACAGTACTACGGGCGAGGTAATGTGTTCATCTTGTGGAGAAGTTATATCACAAAATGAAGCAGAGCTTGGACCAGAATCTATGCAGACAGGTGAAGATTACATGTCAAAATCCAGAACAGGTCGAAAATCAACGCTTGCATTCAACGACATGGGCTTATCCACAGTAATCCAACAATCAGACAAAGATGCAACAGGTAAAAATTTGAGCGGAGAAATGAAAAGAACATTTTATCGTTTACGAATGTGGGATAAGAATAGCAAAGCACTTCCAGGTCATAGAAATATGCAGAAAGCTTTCACCCTCTTAGAAGGTCTCAAAGCAAAATTATCACTTACAGATGCAGCAGTTGAGCAAGCAGCATACATTTACAGAAAAACATTAGCCAAGAAAATTGGAAGAGGTAGAAGTATACCAGTTATTTTGAGTGCCTGTGTATATGCATCGTGTAGATTCACTAACACACCACGAACTATCCAAGATGTCGCAGATGCAACAAATTTACGAAGAACAAGCATACATAGAATTTATAGAATGCTGGTTCGAGATTTAGATTTGACATTAGAAACATACAACCCAGTAAGTTTCATTACAAGAATTACAACAGAGGTAGGCGCATCTGAAAAAACTAAACGAGATGCAATAAAATTCTTGATCAAAGCGGAAGAGTTGATGATTACCAGCGGTAAAAATCCAGTTGCAATGGCTGCAACTGTCGTTTATTTAGCTGCAATAATAAATGGTGAAAAGGTTTCTCAGACCCAGGTATCAAAAGCTGCAAATATCAGCAGCGTTACAATTAGAAATCTATGTAAAAAACTAAAGGATGCCAAAATAGCATCATTCGCAAATCCAAAACTAGCTCAAGCTGTAAAAAGTGATGAAAACATAACGAAGGATGAAACATTTAATGTCACTACAAGACAGAAAGTGAAAAAGATTAACTAAGTTCTGCTTTTGTTATACCGCTAGTTTCTATCTCATATCGGAGTGGCGCTGGAAGTTCTAAATACGATTTGTTTACCAAGATTTTGATTTGATCATCAGGTACCTGTACGCGTTTTAGTAATTTGCCACGTTGATGAGCATAAGATTTATTCCAGAATGTATTTGCATCAAATGTTTCTATTTTGACCATTAGTCTCTGTCGATAAATTCAGTTGGTGCAGGAGGATTTGGACTCAAACCCTTTCTCTTTCGAATATCTTCAGTTAGGGTTGCAGCAATTGATTTTGGAACTGCAGTCCATGCTTTGAAGTGTGTATTCCACATTGCTTTACCAGCTGTTTGGCCACGCATTTTTTCAGATATGTCAAATGTTTCAACTGCAGGAACTTCACCAATTACAATACTTGTTGCACCTTTTTGTTGCATATCTAAAACTTTACCACGTTTTCCTTGTAATACAGATGAAACGTTTCCGATTAGATCAGTTGGAACTCGAACCTCAATTGCAAGCATTGGTTCTAACAATACAGGCTCTGCAGACAAGAATGCAGCAAGACATGCACGTCTAGATGCAGGTCCAATTTGTGATAAGCCTCTATGAGCAGTGTCTTCGTGAGGAACGAAATGGGTGAATGTGAATTTACAGTTTCTTACCTGTTCTTTAGTAAGACCGCCTTCACTCATTACTTCATCAAATCCAGATAATAACGAATCAGTAGATTCATCTACAAATTGAACACCTTTTGTTCCGTTAATCATAACATTTCCGCGAGAATCAAATCTCATTACCTTCTTTGCTACATCTGGTGACCAACCTTTTTCACGTAATAATTGGGCAGTTTCTTTTTTATCCTTCATTTCACTTAGAGTGCCATTTCTGCACATTTCTGCAATTTCAGGCTCTAATGGTTCAACTTTCATGAAAATTTTATTGTGACGGTTTGGAGATTTTGCCATAACTGGTTCACATCCGCCGTTAATTGTTTCTCGGTAATTGATTAATGGTTCAGATGTTACAATCTCAACTTTTGCATCTTTGATTAGATTAACTGCCACATCAAGGTGCAATACACCCATTCCAGCCATAATAGTTTCACCACTCTCTTCATCAATTTTGATTACAAGATTTGGATCTTCAATTGTAAGTTTTCTTAAAACTTCTACAAGTTTTGGTAAGTCTTTTGGATGCTTTGGTTCAATTGCCATTTGCACAACAGGTTCTGAAACATATTTTGATGCTTCGAATACAGGAATGTCTTTTACAGTAGAAATGGTTTGTCCTGCACGAACATCAGTTAATCCTAATAATGCAGGAATATTTCCTGCCCCCAATTCACCTACTTGCTCCCTTACATTAGACATGAAGAAGTTTACAGATTGAACACGACCTTCCCGTTTTGTATCAATAATGTTAATTGTTTGACCATCTTTGATTGTTCCCGAAAACAACCTTCCAATTGCTACAGGTCCAGCTGCCGGGTCAATTGTCATATTTACACACATCATAATTGTAGGACCATTATCATCACAAGCAAGAAGTGCTTTACCAGTATCAGATTCCAGATCACCTTTCCAAATTTTTGGTATTCTGTATTTTTGTGCAACATGTGGTGGCGGATGATGTTTTACTACCATTCCAAGTACACCCTCAGCTAATGGTGCTTTTTCTACTAAATCTTCAACTTTACCAGAATCAGAATATGCATCAATAACATCTTTGAAGGTTACGCCCTTTTTCTTCATAATATCAACATTGATTGCCCATTTGTCTTTTGCAGAACCAAATGTCACACTACCATCTTGAATAGATACTTTCCATTTTTCCTTGTATTCATCTTCAGCATAAGTGTCAATTAATTCATTAAAGTTTGCTACAACGCTTGCTAATGTTTCTTGCATTTTTTCAGGGGTTAATCTTAGTTCTTTGATAAGTCGATCAATTTTATTAATATACAAAACAGGTCTTACTCGCTCTTCAAGAGACATTCTAGTTACAGTTTCAGTTTGAGTCATAATACCTTCTACAGCATCACATACTACTACAGCACCGTCAATTGCCCTAAGACTTCTAATTACACGACCAGAAAAGTCGACGTGTCCAGGAGTATCAATCATGTTGATCACATAATCATCATCATCCTGTTGATAATGTAATGTAACGTTAGCTTGAACAATTGTAATTCCTCTTTCTTGTTCCGCCTTCATTGAATCCATTGCCAATGCACTTCCAGCAGTGGATGGGGAGATAATTCCAGAGTGTGCCAAAAGACTATCACTCATGGTAGTTTTACCATGGTCCACGTGTGCAATAACACCAAAATTTCTGATCTTATCTTTGTCACTGATAATTTTCATCACTTCAGATGTTGACTTGTATTTAGTCATATGGCAATCATCCTAGATAATCGTGTATTAAACCTTATGAGAAATTATTGTTAACAAAGATCAAATTTCTAAAATTAAAGATCAATTTCACTTTGTTTCATCAACTGTTTTGTCATTTGCAGATATAATTCAGGATCCAGTTCCTTAGCAAATCCTTTGTCAGTGTTTATCAGATAAACAGAATGAATGTGAGCATTTTGAATATCTTCTAAATTTATTTTAGGGTTTTTGTAAAATCGGTCACATAATTTTTTAAGTTTTTTTACATCCTCAAGGTTTCTTGCGTTTGGAGGAAGTAAGAATATTTCAGACATGGGCAAAATATTAACCACAGGAGTAGCAAGTGAAAATTTTCCACAATGTTTGCTATAACGAGCAATTTTACTAACAATTCTTGCAGCGTAATAATCCACAGTATCTAATGCATGTTCAGGAGGAGTGAATCCAGTCTCAATTTCAATTATGGTAGTTCCATCACCTTTTTTTCCAAATAAATCGCATACCAGAATATCAGAAATAGATTTTTCAACATCCACTGTGAATCCATGAGAGATTAATTCTGCAGCACAGATTAATTCAAGAACAGAATGATTGATTTTTACCAGATTTTTCTTGTAGAATTCGATTAAATTTTGCCTGACAAAGTTCAACTTAGGAGTTAATTCAGGTGATAAATTCTTTGACAAGAGTTCAGTGATAGCATATACATCATCTTGAAATTTTTCAACATCCACTATACAATTACAATGAAAAAGGAACTTAAGAAGTTTATAGACTACCTAAATAAAAAGTGAAAATAAGAAAAGTGGACAGTTTAGATTCTTGGTGCGAAACTAAGTCTGCCTTTTGCAGATAATACTATGATTGAAGAAATTGCAACAACAAGTACTAGAGATGCAATTGTACCAAATTCTGGAACAACTGCGCCATCAGCAATCTCTACTTCAACGGTTGATTTGTTCATTGAGGCAGAACCTTGTTGTGCGGTAATTGAATACACGCCATCTTGTTTCCACATTGGACCACCAACACCGATTGTTGAAGTGAATGAACCATCAGAATCAGGGTTGATTTGATCAATAGAAACAACGTTTCCGTTTGGTGCAAGAACCATGATTGTTACAGGAGTGTTACTTGAAGTAGCGTGTCCTGCGATGGTGATTGTTGTTGAACCCTCAACTGCATCTGCTGTAATTGTCAAGCCATCAGATGCATGTCCATCAGCAAATGCCATAGGCATTGCTGCAACTAGCATCAAGCTTGCCAAAATTGTCAGTGTGTGTTTAGAGTTAATCACTGGTATAACAACCGAATATGTGTATATAAACAATCTGATTCAATGAAACATCATTTTTTATTTATTTTCTTTTAAAAATATACGAATTGCTTCTAGATGAGAGCAATTTGCTTTCAATCCTTTTCCGTGATGAAATTTATAGAAATTTTTGAAACCGGGACATTCACAAGAATCAGAAGTTACAAAATAAGATTTTGAAGGATCGCTAGAAGATTTTACTTGAAAAAGATCATCTTCGATTTTTACAACCCCACCATTTTTGACAAGTTTTTCTGCTTTTTTGATTGTATTAGAACTCAAATTATTGTGTCCATGCCATATACCCACCTTCAAGATTTATTGCTGAAAACCCAGCTTTTACTAATTCATCAGCTGCGATATTTCCACGGTAACCAGAAGCACAATAAACACATATTTTCTTATCTTTAAGATCATCGATTTGACCTTTTTTTGCATTTCTGATAGCCAATCCAAGAGGCATGTTTTGAGAGTTTTCGATAGCTCCGTTTGTAACTTCATCTGGTTCTCTAACATCAATAATAACAAATTGGTTTTGTTCTTGCTTTAGTTGGTCTTTTGTTATAGATTCTGCCATAGAATATCGTAAGTGTATTGACATATATTTTTTAATTTAATCGAAATATCATATGAATGAAAAAGAATTACAAGAAATTATAGCAAAATTTAGTTCAAACTTCAAAATTTTAATTGAAAATGAATCATTTGTAGTAGATGAAATCAAAATGCTTCAAACAGATAATCCAATAACTGAACCTACTACTAGAGGAGGAGTGTATTTTGCAGAAATGAAAGAATGGAAGATAGAAGCCACAATTTTTGATACATCCATTTCAAAACATCTTTCAAAAGCAATGCTTGGGCCTAACAAAGACTTTCTTGACATAATATTAGATGCAACAATTGAAAATGGACAGAAAATTTCACTTGTCACGAATCTTAAAAATAGCATGCAAAATGCATCAAAGATTATCCTCTATTTGACACTAAAAGATGCAATTATAGAATCACAATAATTTACAGAATTTATCATATTCTGATTTTAATTTTTTATCAGATAATATTTCATATGCTTTATTAATTTGAGCCATTTTTTCTTCTGAAGAATTCTTGTTTCGGTCAGGATGATATTGTTTTGCTAATTTCCTATATTGATTTTTAATCTCTGATTCCGAAGAATCGTTTGTCAATCCCAATATAAGATAATAATTTGGTAACGAATTATCATTGTACATTTCACGAAACTCTTTTGCCTCAGTACTTCTTTTATGAGAACCAAAGATTTCTTCTTCAGACCATTCAGAATGATACTTTTCATAATCACGATCCTTTTTAGAATCTAATTTTGCTTCATCATAACTTGTTTTCTTTCTTAATATGATATGTCTTGCAAGATAGATGAAAATTCCTGAAATTATAATTATTGCAATAGCAAATGTAAGATAAAGATCTTCAGGACTAACATAATAATCAGATACAGCAGATGGCGGATTCACTTGTGCGCCAGAATCATAGAAAAATTTTGTAGAGATTGTAGAATCACCTGATTCAGCTACCACCAGATAATTTCCACTTTTTTGCCAGCCTCCAATTCCTGCAATTATCAAAGTGGAGAATTTATTTTCATCATCAGGATCGAGGCTTTCATTCCAAACATTGTTTCCATCAGAATCTCTTATAGAAATGAAAACAGAATCAAATGCTGTAGATCCCCATACAGAAATAAAATCAGATTTTTCATACAGAGCCTTGTCTATGTTTAGAGTTAATTCATCTCCAAATGCATTGGATATAGGTAAAATCAGCATTATAGATAAAATTCCAAAATAGACTTTTTTCATAATGAAATTAATCAGAGAATTAGATATAATGTAAACTGTTGAGTTTATTCGTAAAATTTACACCGAAAAATAACTAAAAGTGTTGAAAAAATTTAACAGGTTTTTGCTAATAATAGAGAGCAGTTTATTGGACATGGTAATAGGTTACTGTGTAAAATGCAGAGACAAAAGAGAAATGAACGGTACCCAAGCTGTCACCATGAAAAATGGTAAACCAGCAACAAAAGGTACATGCCCAACATGCGGCATTTCGATGTTCAGAATTGGCAAAGCATAACTGAACATCAAATAATCTTTTTTGAAGAATTTTCCTAGGGATGGTTCCATTCATCAGATATTCCATTCCATAAAGAACGAAAATCTTTAGGGGATTGCTCAATTTCTGCTTGAATGCGATTATCTACTACAAAGAAAAAATTTTCCATTGCATCTACACCACCATCGTCAAAGAGTTCTTTTCCAATCTCCTTGAATCTAGATTTTTTTGACTCTAATTCATCAGAGGTAGGATTTTGCAAACAAAATGTCAACAAATCAAGCATTTCCTCTTCTAGCATGAAATCCATAACTCTGTTACATAATTTTAGTTAAAAAATATTGATGTTATAATTTTGTACCAAGTTTATCATGAATTTGAGCAAGAATCATCTTTGCCTTTTCTTTATTTTCAAAGGATTCACCTTGTTTGTCCAATATAGAATCTATTTCAAATTCTTTATCTGTTAGAATTTCTGCAACATGTTCATCAAGAGTTCCTTTCCCTACCAAATAATATGCAAAGACAGTATTTTTCTGACCAATTCTATGCAGTCTATCTTCTGCCTGACGATGAATTGCAGGACTCCAATCTAGTTCCGCAAATATTACATATTTTGCGTTTGTGAGATTAATTCCTACATTTCCTGCCCTCAAACCTGCAATCATTAATTTTGTTTGTCCTTTTTGGAATCTATCAATTTCGCGTTGTCGTACAACATCAGTTTGACCACCAATGATTGATGCAGGGTTATAATCTGCCAAGCTTTGATGCAACAAATTATGAATTGCCTTGTGATGACAGAATACTACAACGCTTTCTTCAATTTCCATAATATCATTCACAAAATTAGTTACATGTTTCAATTTTGCAAGACCGGCAGCTTGTCTTTCACTTTCGATTGCACGATGATATGATGCAGATTTATCAAACGCAGATTCGGCATATTTTTGCTCTTCTTCAAGTTTTTTCCAGATTTTTTGTAATTCAGATTTATAGAATTTTTCGTCAGCATGAACGGGAGATGAATAACGCACCTTAGCCTTTAGCTCTTTGAGAACATCAGATTTTTTACGTCTCAACATGACATGTTTTGTTAATTGATTACGTAAGGTATCACGTTTATTTTCAAGAACTATTGCCTTTCCTTTTTCATTTACATAACAGAAATATTCGCAGAACTCTTTGAAACTTCCAAGTAGACCAGGTTTTAGAATATCAACAATTGGCCAAATTTCAGAACCTCGATTGTAAATCGGGGTTCCAGACAATCCAACTCTATATTTTACACTTTCATCAGTTGCAAGTGCTTTTACAGCAGCATATTTTTGAGTGGTTTTAGATCTTAAATGTTGAACTTCATCACATACAACAGAACGAATTCCAAGTTTTAGTAAATCTGGCAATCGTTTAGAAAGTAATTCATAATTAATTATATAGAAATCATATTCTTCAATATCTGCATTTTTTCCATTTCGAATCATTGTACTAGAAGGTGATTCACCATCAATGACTTTACCGTTCTTCCCTTTTTTCTTTAGAAATTTTTCAATTTCTCGTTGCCAATTTGTTAGAGTTACGAGAGGTGCAACAATTAATGCAGGAAATGAATTTTTTTCTTTTGATAAATAAGCCAGTGTTTGAACAGTTTTCCCAAGACCCATTTCATCGGCAAGAAGTGCATTTCCACTTGATTTGATTAAGAAATCCAAACCTTCTCTTTGAAAGTCTAACAAATTACCTTTGAATTGTTTACTAGGAGTAGCTTGTTGCAATTTTTCGATTTTCGGCACTCTTGTTTTTTTAATTATTAATGGTGCAATTTTTCTTTTCCAAACAGAATTTGATAGAATTTCAAAAGAATAACGATCATTGATCATTTTTAATTTTTTGATATTTTCATCATTATCAGAGACTATGACTTCATCAGGTTTGTCCCCATACCAACCACGCGGGATTAATTTTGATGCCATATTTACAGCACGATTTCCAGAAATCTTCCAGCACCAAGTTCCAGAATAACGATCCAATACAAATTCTAAAGTTCCAAATTTTTCCATGTTGTGTTTCCGAATTTTAGCTCATAGTTTTTCATCGTTTATGAACTTTAGGTTTGAAACTATTCATGGTTTATATCAGATTCGAGTAGTTTTGTGGTTCTTTGTAATAATTGCTCTAAATTTGTGCATTCTAGAATAGGTTGTAGATCTAAAGGCGTTTGAGATGCTAGCGCACATAATGAATGAATGTACTCTAGGGTAGGAGTTTCAGTTTTTAGGTAATATTGTTCCAAAACATGATCTAGTTGATGTGAAGTCAAATCAAGATTACCGTTAGTTTTTTTGATTTTATTTTTCCATAAATCTACTAAATTCTCCCAATCATGTAGAGAAATGGATTCATCAATTTCAGAAACTATTTCAATTTCAGCCTGGATATACATTTTTTTTTCAACACCATCATCATGATGTAGTTGTTCGATTGTTTTTGCACCTTCCATAGTGAAAGGATCATAATCGTCGGTTTTTTTGAGAGATGGAGAGATTAAACGAATAATTCTAAACTTTCTACGACCTCTAACATTTACAAATAGATGACCGCTGGTCGAATCCACATCTTTACAATCAACAATTTTTGCTAAAGTTCCGATATCATATGGCGCCTGCCAATTAGACAGAGTTGCACTATCATGACCAAGACAAACTCCAAACTCCTTCTC
>JAOLYM010000029.1 GCA_028343435.1 Candidatus Nitrosopelagicus sp. | reverse complement strand
TTCAAGTATGTAATCTAGACGTGATTGTCTTTTATCCATCATCTGAACACGGTTTACCGGATCCTCAGATATGTGACCTTGTATATCACTTTCATCGCCAGTGTTCCAAAATATTCCATTTTCTAAACCTAGTTTTGACCTTGGTGACAATCCATCTTCCGTATGTTCAAATCTTCTATAATTGTCTGAAGAAATTTTGTTCAGTAATTTTCCTCTATCAATGTTTACTCTAGTTTCATCAAATCTTTGACAGGTTGTGACAGAACTAGCAATGAATTTATCCATCATGTGTATTACAGGAACTTGAAAAATATCTGCATAGTTAAACACCTGAGTTGTATCATAGAAACTATCCGAAACACTACCTGACGCGTAAACAATCCTAGGAAATTCTCCAACACCGGAATTTATTGCACACATTAAATCATCTTGACCATGACGCGTAGGTAAACCAGTTGATGGTCCACTTCTTTGATAAAAAGTGATTACAACCGGAACTTCATTGATTCCTGCCCAGCTCAGACATTCAATCATTAATACAAAACCAGGTCCAGAGGTACATGTGGCAGAACGTACACCAGTTAATGATGAACCAATTGCCATACCTATTGCAGAAATTTCATCTTCAGTTTGAACTACAAGTGTTGAGCCAGGACGATCCTCATTAATTTCAAGTATTTCATTAGTTTCAAGGAAATTACTTTCATCGGTTGCAGGTGTAATTGGATAATATGATTGAAATCTGCATCCAGCAATAATTTTTCCAATTGAGGTACCATAATATCCTTGAACCAGAAGCGTATTTTCTTCAATTTCTTTTTCCTCAAATTTGAGACCAATATTATCAAATTTGGCAGTTGCATAATTGTAAGCAAAATTTGCTGCAGAGACATTCATTTCAGCTATAGATTTTTTCTTTGAGAATATTGAGGTTACAGATTCAGTTAATTTCTCCGAAGGAATCATTAACAATCCTAATGAAAGAGAAACTCCCAAAACATTGAACATACGACTCATGTTTTTAATTCGTGGGTTCTCTAATTTTTCAGATAATTCAGCTAATAGACTACGAAAAGAAACAGAGTGTATCGATGTACCATTTTCAGATGCCAATTCTAATATCCCTTTAACAGTATCCTCTTTGTTTTTAGATTTTAGAAGATTCCCTAAACGTTCTTTAAAATCATTATCGAATGTAATAACATCTGAAACTTTTACATTTTCTAAAGTTGAATCATAAATTATAATTCCATTTTCTAAAACATCATCTGCATGACGGAAAATAGTTTCAGCGTCAAATGCAATAAGCATATTTGTTCCTTTTACACTAGAGCGAATTTGTTTTTCAGAAACTCTTACTGCAAAATAGCTATGTTCACCTTTAATGTTTGAATAATATTCACGTTTTCCAAATATTTGATAACCCATTTTTGAGAAAACCTGAGAGAAAATATTAGCGGCAGTTTCAACTCCACTTCCTTGTGGTCCACCAATCATCCATGTAAAATCAGTTACCATTTCATGCCCCCGTTGCTGCATCAAATAATGCACATTCACATTTGTCACGTTCTCCACAATAGGGACAAACGCAGATACATTGTTCTATTGGTTTTTCACATTCAGAACAATTTAGTAAATTATCAGAAGAAGACAATACTCCTATTATGATTAAATATTATAAATGGTTTGACCAAACATTCAATGAAAAAACGTTTCAATGTGTTAGTTACAAGACGCCTTCATACATCTGCATTAGATGAATTAGGAAAGAAATGCAATATTTTATTGCATTCAGGTAAAATTCCAATTCCAAAAAAAAGTCTAATTGGTAAAATTAAAGATGTGGATGGCTTAATTTGTCATCCATATGATACGATAGATAAAGAAGTTATTAGTAATGCAAAAAATCTCAAAGCGATTAGTACTTTCAGTGTAGGTTTTGATCATATTGACATAAAATTTGCTAAATCCAAAAAAATTAAAATTGGATATACACCTGAGGTTTTGACAAATGCTACAGCTGAATTGACAATTGGATTAATTTTAGATGTTTTAAGAAGAATTTCTGAAGGAGATAGGATTATTCGTAATAAAAAATGGAACCAAATCTTTGGCGCCTACGATTATACAGGCACAGAAATTGCAGGAAAAACAATCGGGATTATAGGAATGGGAAGAATTGGAAAAGAAGTAGCAAAAAAAGCAAATGGTCTAGGTATGAATGTAATTTATCATAATAGAAGGTTGCTACCAAAGAGTATAGAGAAAATGTTGAAAACAAAATATGTTTCAGAAAATACACTGTATAAAAAAAGTGATGTAATTTCACTTCATGTTCCATACAATAAAGACACACATCATTTAATGAATTCAAAAAAATTTAAAAAGATGAAAGAGACTTCTTTTTTAATAAATACATCTAGAGGTAAAATTGTCGATGAGAAACAACTAGTAGCTGCTTTGAAGAAAAAAGAAATTCAAGGCGCAGGAATGGATGTTTATGAGTTGGAACCAGTTAAGAAAGATAGTCCATTATTAAAATTAGAGAATGTTGTTTTGGCACCACATGTTGGAAGCTCAACTAAAGAAACAAGGCAAAAAATGTCAGATATCACAGTAAGAAATTTAGTTTTAGCATTAGAGGGAAAGAAATTACTTTATTCAGTTTAATCCAATTGGATTAATGCATCATCAGGATTTCCTTTAACACAATCAGTTCCAACAGCTTTAAGTTTTTGAAATTCTAGTGTACCTCCAGGTATTTTTCCTATTTTTTGTAGTTCTCCAATTTTTACAGTTACAACACCTTTGTGTTTTTCACATGTGATTCCAACCATGTAAGAATCATCATTATGAACTATTTCTACAACATATTCTGGTGGATTTACACAATCATGTCCATTTTGTTTTACAGAACATCTATCAGGGAACATAAAATTACCATTTTGAAGGATTATTAAATTCGTTCTATTATAGAATTAAAGTTCCATAACGTATTTTTTTGAGAATTTGGAGATTTTAAAATTCCTTTATCTTGTAGTTTCCGAATAACTAGAGCAGAATATGCAGGGGCTCCAGTTGCACCAGGGGAATTATAGTTGACAATATGAAATGAATTATGTCCTTCACGTTCCATTACATCAGAAATAAAAGTTCCATCTGGGGTGATAACGGGAGTACGTATTCCTGAAGTTCCTTTTTTTGTGAAATAATCTGGTTTTAGCGATGGAATAAAATTCATAACACGTTGAACCATGGCATCTTTTGAAATTGAGCTTCTAAATTCCTGTGTAACTAATGATATAAAATCAGGATTAAGAAATAATTTTTTTGCACCGCCTGTCAAAATTTCTCCTAGTTTTGATATAGTAGATGGAATATCAGTTACAAAACCATCATAAGTTTCAGGTGTAGGTACAGGTACAGCGTTTGGACCAATCTCAGTAGTTCCATTAGCACGTTTAATCCAATGAGGATCAAGAAAAGGAAATTCAGGATGTCTTGCAACTGAGTAAATGTTTGTTTTTACAATATCAGCATAACTACTATCAGCTATCCAGTATTCACCTCTAAAATG
>JAOLYM010000028.1 GCA_028343435.1 Candidatus Nitrosopelagicus sp. | reverse complement strand
CAAAAGATAAAGTGGAATCCATCCAATCATTGAGAGACCCAAATGATGACCTGAGTGCGCAAAATGAAATGCACTAAATGTAAAAACTATTCCAGCTACTATTGAGGAGAAAAAATTACGATGAAAGTGATTAGATAACAAATACATTGAATAGCCACCAAAGGTGAATCCAATCAGAATTATTGCATTATATGTCGTGATTAGATTGTTTGTTAATTTGAAAATTATTACTCCTAAACCAGTTGTGAATAATGCTAGATTTCCTCCGAGATATGTTCCATCTGGATAGAAAATATAATCTGTATTTTTAAAATCCAGATTATTTTCAAATGAATGATCTGACCACCAGATTCTCCACATCATATGGCATTTATCATGACAAGACGAATTCACGCCAGGTAACCCAAAATTAAAATCTAAAACGAGAGGAAAAGTCATGATCGATGTAAGTATTAAAAAAATCATAATCACAAAAATATGATGAAAAAAAGTTTTTTTGTGACTCTGTGAAATGATTTCTAACATCTTAGTCTGTTTTTTATTACAATGATTGCTACAGTAGGGGCTACAAAGTACATTCCAATGTTTAGTAGAATAATTCCAATTCCATAACCCAACATCTCTTGTTCAGTATCAACCTCAACATAGTTGAGTAGTGTCAAAGATGTTAACATTGGAGTTAGTGTAACTTTTATTGCTTCTTTGAATACTGGATTTTCTCTTTCATAATCTGCTACATATGGTGAAAATGAATAATAGAATTGATTGAATCCTGTCATGAATGCAGTTCCTGATTGGGTTGACATTACCGTGTTATCTCTAATTTCTCTCAAGAATTGAACTTGTGGTGCTATTTCAGAACCAAATGCTGCAGTTGCAATTAGACATCCACCACCTTCTTCTTCATTTTGTAAAGTTCCTGCATATCCACCTGAACCATCAGGGTCATTACGTAGATCAGGATTAGAAAAATCAGTTTCATCACCAACTGGAACTTTTGCAAAATCAATATTAGAAAATTCTATTGAATTTACAATATCATTAAAATAATCGGATTGTCTATCATGACTATCTAAGTTATTTGTATATTGTACAGTGTAAAACATATCATCTACTTTTATCAGAAGTGTAGAAAAACCAATGTTCATTTCTATCCCTTCTCTATTTTCAAAATGACCAATTGCTTTTAGAAGGTATGCATTATTTCCTTTAATTTGAGTACCTTCTTCACTAACAATTGACAATGCGCCTGTTTCGATCATAGGGGTAACTTGTTGTCTCAGTCCATTTATTGCTTCTTCAATTGTAATATCTTGACGAGTAATAGCAAAAGATACAGCAGGAGCTGATGTAGATGTTTTTGATCCTACAACAACAATATCGGGATTATTACCAGATGGTTCAGGTGTTTGAACTATCCATCCTGCAGGAGAAGTAAAAGATATTCCATACTGAGGAAAAGAGTTTGGTTGACTTGTTGTAGGAGCTATAAGAGGTTCTCCTTCAGTAGTGGTTACTGGAGTTACATATTCAGGTAAACTAGATAATTCTGAACGATCTAATACATTTACATTTTTAATAATAGCTCTCCATGAATCCATTGGTTGATCGTTTGGTGCGGTATCCATTGTTGCAATTCTATCTAGTGTTTCAAAACTTTCATCTGTTAAAATTCTACCAAATACGGTATATTGCCCATCTAAAAAGTTTGAATCTTTATGAACAATAAAAAATTGTGAGCCAGCACTGTTAGGATCTGATGAACGTGCCATTGAAACTATGCCCCGTTTATGCTCAATGCTATTAAATTCTGCATCAATAGAATAACCTGGATCACCTGTTCCCCATTCAGACATTGAAAAACTAGGATCTGCAGATTTAGGATCACCACCTTGTATCATGAATCCCTCAATTATACGATGAAAAATAGTTCCAGTATAGAATCCATCCTCAGATAATGTTACAAAGTTTTCAACATGATTTGGTGCAAATTGAGGGAAAAATTCTATAATTAATCGTCCAGAATCAGTCTCTAATACTACAATCGTATCTTCATATTCGGCAAAAGCTTGAGGCGTAATAGCAATAGTCAATAATACAAAAGGTAAGATAAAGAATCCTTTATTCATAAATTTGAAAATTATATCTGTAATAAAAATTAGATCTGCAATTGACTTTTAACGATCTATTTTTCAAGTTGTTCTATGGCATTTGATGAAAAGATTCATACACATTTAATGTCTGTTTGGAGAGAATCAAAATCATTTTTTGGTGTTGGAGGAAAAGAAGGAATGTTACTATTAACAGATAATCATTTAATATTTCTAAAAAGAACAGAACGAATGAAAAAATGGTGGGGTGCCGCAAGTAAAAGACAGATAGTTACGTTATTACAAAATAAAAATACAATGACTGAGAAATTGGATGGTTATGAAGAAAAAGATTTAGAAGTTGATTTAGAAGAAGTTAAGAAAAAATACATCAGTAAAATTACATTTGACAATATTTTAGAAATTGGAGAAGAAGAAAAGACATGGGGAAGTGTTTTAACAGTTAAAGCAATAGAAGAGGGTAAAGAAAAGAAATATGATTTTTCAATTGTTCAAGACTGGGTAAAATACCCAATCAAAGATCCTACAAAATATCTTAGTGTTGATTGGAAACCATGTATAGAATTTATAAAATCAAGACAGCGAGTCACAAAATAAAATGAACAAAGTTTTTGCGGTAGGTGTAGGCCCAGGTTCACCAAAATATGTCACAGATATAGTAAAAGAAGCAATATCACAATGTGATGTTGTGATTGGTTATGGATATACAATAAAAACAATTGAAGAATATGTCAAAGATAAAAAAATACTTGAAGTAACAATGCAGAATCAAGAAGATGCATATCAAAAAATTGCAAAAGAAGGCAATCATACAATATTGGTTCCATTCACAGGTGATGTTAATTTTTCTGAATCTGAAGTTGTGGATAGATTAATTGAAATTTATGATGAAGTTGAAATAATTCCTGGAATTAGCTCAACACAGGTAGCTGCATCACGTGCAAAAGTTCCGACTGATAAATCAAAAGTAATTACTATGCACATTTCAACATCAATTGAAGAAAAAAAATTAGAATTACAAAAAGCACTCATAGACGGTCTTAGCGTTATACTTGTTCCAAGACCATGGCCAAAAGTTCCAGAAAAACATTTTATGCAATCTGAAATTGCAAAATATTTAAAACAAAATGGTTTTGATACTTCAAAAATGAAAGTACATGTCTATGAATCAATAACTACAGAAAATGAGACTAGTTTTGAAGGTACAGTTGAACAATTAGAAGACAAAGAATTCTCAGACCTCTCCGTAATGGTTTTCAATCAAGCAACACTTGAATCGTATGTCAATTTTGATTAATCATGGGTAAAAAAGCACCAATGTGGGCTCCATCAAAAAAAGAATTAGAGAAAATATTAGAAGTGGATAACGTACATGAGTTATTCTTAGTTGGACAGGTTTGTATCGAAAGAATGTTAGAGAAAATATTAGAAAAAAAATTCAATATTCCTTTGGAAGCATTAGATGATCCAATGATTATGTGGACACAGAAATACTTGATACTAGAAAAATCTGGTCTACTCAAAGGTAATGTTAAGAAAAATGTTCGTTTGATAAACAGTATAAGAAATAGATATGCACATAGATTGAAACCGGATGAAAAA
>JAOLYM010000027.1 GCA_028343435.1 Candidatus Nitrosopelagicus sp. | reverse complement strand
CAATCTTAAGTTCATTTTATACATCTAAAATTTTTTTTCGGTATTTGACTAATAGGCAAGTTCTACAAAGACAGTCTCTATCATCAATTTCATTTTTGGATAATTTTGGAAAATCCGCGCACCAGCATGTAATGTCATTGTCACAAGAAAAACCATTTCCACATTCGGCGCATTTTTTGTCCATTAGTTATCTGAGAGTATGCTTAAGACTCTATTAGGAATATCTGGTAACCTACTCACTGCTAAGACTTTATCATAACCTAGATATTTCAAATTATTTGCAATTGATGTTGCACTAAATGTGTCTCTACCTACTCCAATCGCTGTCATTTTAATTCCTAATGTTTTGTATGACTTTAGTATTAATTTGGCAGCATTTGGATCTGCTGGTTCTCCATCAGATAATGTCAGGAAAATATCTGGTTTTTTTGATGTTAAAACTGGAAGCATTCTATCGTACACTTCTGCTAGAGGTGTTCCTCCGTTGGCAGAAATTTGTGCTAATCTTTTGGCTGCTGAATTATTCCATTTCATTTCTGCTGGTTTTATCAACCAGCAAACTACCTGTCTATCCACTGTATTGAATGCATATACTGAAAAATTTACCTTTAGAAAGGCCAGTACCTCACATAATCCAATTGTTGCTTTTTTGTATTCTATTTGTTGATCAGACATACTCGAAGAATGATCAAGTAAAATAACAATTCTTGATTTTATTGATTTTTTAACATCCGTGATGAATGGTTTATGAAATCCTTCAAGATATGTTTCTTCGTCAAATTCTTCACCTGAATCCACATGCTCTTCTTTCCATCCTGTTTTCCATTCACGAAATCTATTTTTTAAATTACTTATCAAATCTTGATCATAAATTTTTGTTTCATCTACGTTTGTTGGGTTTGGAATTTGAATTCCAATAGTTTCAGGCATTAATCCTTTATTTTCATTCTTCTTAGTCTCATCTTTGATTAAATCAAACTCTTTGGCAATTTCTAGTCCTGCCATTGCTCTGTTTGGATCTATTTTTCCTAATTCTGATTCAAGATTCTTAGTAATTTTTTGTACAGCTTTTTCAAAATCTTGAGGTGTAACCATCATTCCCGGTCCCTTCATTGGTACTGATAGTGGAATTGTAATTAATGGATCAATATCTAATATGGTTAAAATTTTTGGAATATGTTTTTCCATCCACTCTGTTCCGTAATCATTTTTTAATGCTTCTTCTAAAATTTCCTTTGCAAATTCTGTAGCTTTTACTATGCGGTCAAAGTGACTTGGTTGCATCTCCCCTTTTACATCGCCAAACAAGAAATATTGGTAAAATCCTTCAACAATTTTTGATTTTCCTAAAAGATCACCTAAAAGTGGTCTGTAAATCCATTGCCAAGCATAATTAAAAATTAATTCTTCGTCCATCCCTTGCCAAACTTTTCTTCCAACTAATTCAATTCTACGTCTTTCAATTGAATTTAATAAAAATCCAAATGCATGATCATTAGATAAAATTTTCTCACAATTTTTTATCTTCATACTTTCATACCATGCAGCAGTTCTAAACTGTCTATATTTTGAAAACTCATCTCCATTGTAATCTATTACTGGAGTGAGAATAACTTTATTTTCTTTCATTCTAGTTTCATTGACTTTCTTTGGTGACATTGTTACAATGATTTTGTCATTTTCAGACCATCGTCTTATTAAAAATGTAGAAATTTCAATTAATGTATCATTTCTTAATGCAACTGATGACATTAGCTCTCATACATGGATGTAATAATGTCATTAACTTTTTGTAACTCAATATTCCCCCATTGTGCATACACATTTCCAAAAACTATTTCCGCTGCTTTCTTTGGTGACATGTCTCCATCAATCAACTTTGCATATGCTATAGTTTCTCTAAGTGATGGTGAATAGTATAATTCTTCAACTGATGCTGCTTGCCTCAATGTGTTTGCAAGTTTAATTCCTCTTTGTAATGCTCCGTCATCTACTTCTGGAACATGTTTTTTCACAATTTCAAGTTCTTTTTCTTCAGGTGGATAGTCCATTCTTAATCTGATAGGAAATCTACTCAATAGTTGTGGTGGTAATTCTTTTGTTCCAACATGGTTTAATGGATTAATTGTTGCTATCACAAACCATGATTTGTTTGCTGTTACAACCTCTCCACTAGATTCTTTCAAAACTACCTGTCTTCTGTCATCTAATGCTTCATCTAATCTTAACAGAACATCAGCCTCAGCTGCATTAATCTCATCTAGATATAGCATGTCTCCTTCTTTCATTGATTTTATCAAAATTCCTTCATTAAATTCGATATTTCCTTCTGAAAGACTCTTTGAACCTACAAGATGACTTTCTCTAGTTCTCAAACTAAAATTGATTGATTCTAGTTTCATTGATTGTTTTTTTGCAAATTCCCTAACTAGTGTTGTTTTACCTGTACCTTTTGGACCTATCACCAAAACAAAAATTCCTTGTTCATGAGCTTTCTCCAAAATTTCAAACGCATTACTCCAGTCTAGATATTCTGGAGTACTATCTTCCATCAAAGTATAATTGTTTGATCTTGTACTTTATTTAAGACTAGATCTATTCTGCGAATGATGCTATCTTCACAAAGGATTCATCTAATGTTTTATGTAACTTTTTATTCCAATCATCAAATCCAGATGGATCTTTTGGATAGTTATTGTAATGTTCAACAAGCCATTGATTTTGACCTGATGTATACTTGAGACCACTTGCAACTGTTTTATTCATTGCACCTCTAATTATCATTCCTAGTTTTCCGAGACCTGAAAAGTCTGGATGTTCTCCTTTACTTATTGATTCAACATCTAAGTTACCTAGGAAATGTTTCATTCCGTAACTAATTTGTTCATTTGTCATTGTTTGTACTAATCTTCTGAATAATTCTAAACCGGCTGTTTTGTAACCATACTCTTTAATGAAATCAATATTATATTGCCACAAACTTGCTTCTGAAACATCATTAGCCTCAATAGACTGTGTAACATTATTTCCAATAATTGTTCCTGCAATAAGTGCGGGTCCAATTCCTCCTGCATCTATTGGTTTAGGCATCCATGCTGAATCTCCAACTAACATGTATCCTCCTGAAACCATACAATCATTTTGTCTTCGTACTGAAACTGAAGAAATTCCTGAATTGTTATGTTGATCCATTTCATCTTCTGAAAGTTTTGGATTTGCAAGAACTGGATTTCTTTCTAGATACTCTTTCATCAATGAACCGACATTGTCTTTTTTCCCTAGTCTGTTATTTCGTTTATCTAAGTGTGTTTTTTCAACACCTAATCCGATGTTAACTTTGTTGTCTGCTTTTGGAAACACCCATCCATATCCTCCAGGTGCAATATCTTGATCTAAATGAATTATGCAATAATCTGGATCAAATTGTGTCAAATCTTCTTTGCCTGGTTCAAAATACATTATGTGCCTTCCAGTTGTTTCTACATCTGTTCTGTCTATTTCTCTCTCGACTTTTGTAGAATTTTGTAATCCATTTCTTAATTTCGATGTAATTCCCATTGCATCAACTACTAATTTTGCAGTTTTTTTGTATGGTTGTTTTGTTTTGTTATCTGTTCCTTGTATGCCCACAACTTGTTGTCCGTCATAGATTAATCCTGAAAGAGAAACTTCAAACTCAAATTCGACTCCCATTTTTCTTGTTCTTGCATTTTGAATTTCTGGAAGTTTTTGTCTATTTAGCATATATCCTGCTCCATCAAATGGAATGGCTGTTTCATTATCTGGTGA
>JAOLYM010000026.1 GCA_028343435.1 Candidatus Nitrosopelagicus sp. | reverse complement strand
AGGAATATCAATTGATTATGTTGTAGATGAGCTAAAACCATCTTATAGAAATGTCAGTCGCTGTTATTTAGAAATTGAAGGACCAACAATAGAAGAAGGAATACAGGCATGTCAAAAAGATAATCCAGAAATTTTAATTATTGTTTTTTACTTTTTACACGAAGGTGCTCATGTAAAGATAGATGTCAATAACGATTTATTGCCAGCTTTAGACAATGCAAATTTAAAGAAAGTATTTGTTACAAAACACTTGGGTACAGATGAAAAAATGATTGATTTGATTTTAGAAAGAGCCAAAGAGGTAGAAGATGCAAACTAGAAAGGGTCAAGAAATCGAAGACGAAAGTATGCAGATCATTGAAAATGAGATAGGTTCTCATCCATACAATGAAATGGAATGGCCAATTGTTAGAAGAATAATTCATTCAACCGCAGATTTTGATTTTGCTAGAGACAATAAGCTTCTTTTTCATAAAGATGCAATTTCAAATGGAATTAATGCATTAAAAAATGGACGGAGTATAGTTGCAGATGTAAATGGCGTTATTGGATTAATGAATAAACAAAATCCAAAAGATTTTGGAAATAGTATGATTTGTAATATTTCAGATCCATCTTTAATGGAATCTGCAAAAAAAGCAGGAAAAACTAGGGCACAGATGTCTATGAGAGTGGCTGAAAAAGAAATTGATGGCGGAATTGTTGTTGTAGGAAATGCTCCAACTGCACTTTTAGAAGTAATGGAAATGTTTAGAGAAGGATTGGTAAAGCCTGCATTGATTGTTGGCATGCCAGTAGGTTTTGTTTCTGCAGTGGAATCAAAAGACGAATTGTCAAAAACAGAAATTCCATTTATAACAAATATTGGTCGTAAAGGAGGAAGTCCTTGTGCATCTGCAATAATTAATGCATTATACAAATTGTTAAGACAAGGAATTAACTAAAATTTTAAAGTATTTCTAAATATTCTTTTTGTATTTGATTTTTTTACAGTTATGAGGTCGTCCAGTGTTTTTGTCAATTGGAATAAATTTATCATCTTCGGTTTTGAAATCCTCATCAAAGTAAATTTTTCCACCACATCCCTTATCACAACTGTTGATTTTTTGATTTGAATAATCTGAAAATTTTATTCTTTTAGGAAGTTTATCTTTATCACAAGTAGTGCAGAATTCACCACTCATTCGATCATTACATTTAGGACAAAATTTCATTAGTTTTGAGAATTGTAATCATGATTAATTTTATAGATTAAAACTGCAGACATAGATCCTTCTTTCTGACTATAATAACTAGGAGACGCATATACCAGATAGAATGGATCTTTTTCTGAATCTTTGAATTTTAGATGATTCACGTAAACAGGAATTAGCCCATTTTGATATTGATCAAAAGTTCTACCGGTGTTAGGTTCAACATATTTGAAAATTGAGAATGGAGTTAACATTCCTAGTGCACTGTTTTTCATATAATAATCAGTAGGTGTTATGTTATCATTTTCAATATATTTAGAAACTGGATGATTAGAAATTTTTGCAAACCAAGTTTTTTTACTTTCGTCACCACCACCTTCAAGTGTATATAATGGCATGTTGGTTTCTTGCGTATAAAATCTCTCACCTACAATATAGATTAAAACATAATCAGCATCCATTCCTTTTGTAACAGCATTACAACTTTGTTCTTTTACATTTAATTTTTGAGCTTCATATTTGAAAATTTGTTCACAAGACACACCATATTTTTCTAAGTAATTTTTATTGAATTCAGATTCTAACTGGCCTCCAAAGTAAAGTATATTTTCATTATCAAGATATGGAGAAATATTTTCTGTATAATCAGAGCTTAAAATATTCCATGACTTGTCAGGAGTTGTGATTAATGTATAAGCCAGTTTTTGGATCTGCCAATCAATGAGTGTTGCATTATCTGCTAAAGTTGTACGTTCACTCAATGTAGTAATCCAATATCCATAATCCCACCAAGATGCAATAACTGCATCTTCAGAAGTATTTTTCTTTATCCAAAGCATTGCATCCTTCCAATCATCACTTGAAACTTTGTACATAACGCCAGCATTTAGTATGGATGGTGGAAAATCAGCCCAACCCAACCAATTATTATTTTCGGGCAAAACTACAGGAATAATAAATAGAATAATGATCATTGCCGGAAAAATTATTTTGGTGAAGTTTTGTTTATTTTGTTCAAATATTTTTTGTGTTAAAATTGTTAATCCAATTGAACCTAAAATTATTATTCCAACTGATGCAAATAATTCTAGTCTAACAAATGCTGAACTAACATAAATAGCAATAATAGCAATAAAAATGGCAAAAATTCTCATATCAGTTTTTAGAGTAATTGTTTTTTTAGAAAAAAGAAACCACATACCAATTACAGCAAATATTAGAAAAACTGACAAGAATGAAAATGACATTGTCAAATTGGTAGTCATATGTTCTGCAACAGAATCAGTTAAACTATCCTGAGTAGTTAAGAAAGGGTTTACAGCATTAAGATATCTAAATGTAGGTAATCCAATTATACCAGAATTAAAAACCCCTATTCCAGATACAACAATTGAAATCAAAAGAATTGCACAATTACGAATTTTTGTATGTTCATTACTAAATTTAATAATAATTCCAGAAATAATTATGAAAAATGTGGGTAGAAGAATTGCCAATCCAGCATATCCAATTATGAATGTAGAAGTTCTTTCAAATAATAAAGAAAATAAGATTAGTGATATCGAAAAGGTAGGAGCTGCCCACATTATGAAATTGTCTTTATTTTTAAAAAATGGTAATGAAAAATAAAATAGAATAATAGGAATTATGAAAAATAAAATTCCACCCCACGCTGATAACCCAAGTGATAAAAAGAATCCAGCTGTAATTAATTTAATTAAAGAAATTTTTCCTTTGTTAAATTTTAATCCTGAAACAAAAAGATACATTGCTATGAATGCGAAAAAAAGTCCTAACGGTTCTGATTTAAACCAGCCAATTAATCCTCTAGAAAAAATTGGTACAGATATTGAAAAAATTAACGCTGCAAATAATCCAGCAGTGGTACCACCTAAAACACGAACAAAAGCAAAGACTACGATTGCAGTTAAAGAACCAATAACCAAGGGTAAAAGTATTGTGAAATCATAAAGAGTTAAACCAAAATTAAAAATTGAATAAAGTGATGCAGCAGTTAGATGTAGAGTTACTTGCGAGGTTTCAGATACATTTCTACCAAATGGATGCCAACTTTTTTCATCAATCCAATTGAAATATGCATCAGTACCATTATCTAAAATATATTCAGTTGCTCTATAATTAAAAAACGGATCAAATTCAAACAGTTCAAGACCATATGAAGCAGGCGTAGAACGAATTGTCATTGAAATTGATACGGATAATGCTAATACGCCAATTACAAGCAAGTGTTGTAATCTAAAATCAAAATTGCCTACTGAAAATAATTTCTGATTAGATACCATAATTCAATTCAATTTTGATAGTTATTTACAGTTTATTGCACTATGGTGCAAAAGTACCAGTTAGTTTGGCTTCGGCAAGAATGTGACCTTTCATTGCATCTTCTAGTTCTTGTTTGGAAAAACCTTCTTTGAGTTCTAATTCTGTATCTAATGCATATGCTTTGAAAATGTAAGTATGTTTTCCATCTGGAGGAGCAGGTCCACCGTAACCAGTTTCACCAAAATCTGTTTTACCTTCTATCGGAGATGTTTCAGTTAGATTATGATACTGTAACCAATGCACCCAAATTTTTCCTACAGC
>JAOLYM010000025.1 GCA_028343435.1 Candidatus Nitrosopelagicus sp. | reverse complement strand
AATGAAATTTTGAAAATTGAGAATCCTAAAGAATTTGTTTTTGGATTAATCATGGGTCAGATTTTAGGACTAGGAGTTGCCGCACTTGCACAAATGAAACAAGGAAATCCTACACCACAGGATCAAATGCAGGTAAGAGATATGGCATACAAACGTGTTCCGCAAATTAGAGAGAGGATTTTTGATAAATAATGGCTCAAAAAGTAAAATGTTCACATATTCTAGTTGAGAAACAAAGTCAAGCTTTGCAGATACTAGAAGAAATTAAAAAAGGAAAAAAATTTGGTGCAGCCGCTAAGGAGATATCATCATGTCCAAGTTCAAAAAAAGAAGGAGATTTAGGATATTTTACAAAAGGACAAATGGTAAAAGAGTTCGAAGATGTTGCATTCAATTTAGAAATTGGAGAAGTATCCGCACCAGTTAAGACTCAATTTGGCTATCACATCATTAAGCGACTCGGATAATTAGATCTTAAATACAAATTTTGTAATAGATGTAGGAGTGAGAGCACATTTGACTTCAGTATTTAGAATAACATCTCTCTTCTACTCCACTAATTATCTTCTTTAATGGATTTTTAGCAACACTGATCGAGACAATTTTTTACTAAAATTATGAAATACCAGTTAACATTGTAGTCTGTATGCCTGAAGTAACAGTTTTTTCTACAAAAGATATTGAGAACATAATCTCATGGTTTGAGAGAATCTATAGTAGCGACGAAGAGATATCTGACTTTGAACGTGAGACATATCTCAAACTTGCAAAATACTTCATTCTCGAAGAAAAAGCGATGTGTTAGAAACTCGCATATTCTCTTTTTAATTTACGGAAATGATTTTATCGTTTTTGCATAGCTTGCAAATCTATGATTTTGTGGACGTACTTGTTTTTGAACATACTTTGAACAAGTAGTTCCTAATGCACCGCGATAACCTATTGGAGATTCAACCCATTTTTCATCATGAGCCGCTTTTAGTACATCATCATAAGGGCTGTAATGATTAATGATTTTCTTATTTACAATTTTCTGAAATTCATTACCATGTATGAGAGGTTTCATCGAATCAGCAGGAATGGATGCTCCAAAGAAATGTACAGATTCAATAATTCCTTTATTTTTAGGATTTTTTGCGAGGGATTGTATTGTTGATAAAATGACTTGAGCACCAAGGGAATGCCCTATCAATCTAATTTTTAGTGAAGGATTTTTTGATTTCACATCTAAAATAAATTTCGAAAGATTTTTTCCATTCTTTTTTGCAATTAAAACCCCAATTTTCAATGCGGATAATGCTGTGGATTTGTATTGTACACCTGCAGTATTCGAATCATAACTATAACCAACCACATCGTGTTGATAGTTTAATGATTTTAAGCGTTTTTCAGCTATTACATATTTTGCAAGAGCGCCAGATTTATTATTTCTTAAACCATGAATCATTATAACAATTTCAGAGTTTTGTAATATTTTTTGAAAAGTAGTCTTAGGATAGATATCATACGAAGTGTGTTTGATAGTTTTTCCAGTTTTTAGATCATAGTATCCTCTAGTAGATATTTTTGGAAATACCTTGCCTATCATTCTAATTTCCTAATTTTGATTGCTCTTTTTCAATATCAGATAATTCTACTTTAGAAAATATCGGCTCTACAGTTCCAATTTTATGTCCTACCGTTAATTTCAACTCAGACATTTCATTCCAAGATATGTCTGAAACATTTCCTTCGAGCCCTAATTGTGACCAAATTTTTTGAGAGGATTTTGGTAAGAATGAATGTAAACAAATTGCAATTGAACGTACAGCATTAACTGAGAGATAGATACAAGCATTTGTTCCAGGTTCTTTTTTCCAAGGTTCTTTGTGCTGAAAATACTGATTAAAATGAGCTGAAAATTCCATCAATTGTTTTAATGCACGATCTAAATGGTTTTCTTGCATTAATTTTCCAACATCATCACCAAGAGACTTAATTTTTTTCTCAGATTCTGAATCTTTTTCATCAAAATCTTCAGGCTCAGGCACAACACCATTGAAAGCCTTGTTTGTAAATCCAAGTGCACGATTAACCAAATTTCCTAAATTACCAATTAATTCAGAATTAATTTTTGTTGAAAATTGTTCCCAATCAAAATTAAGATCATCCTGGGAGTAAGGATTTATCGAAATAAGATAAAATCGTAAATAATCAGCAGGAAATTTTTCTAGAAAATCTTTTAGGCCAATGTACCAATTTCTACTTTTTGATATTTTTTTACCTTCAAGGGTAAGGTGACCACGAGTGGGAATGTAATCAGGTAATTTGAATTCTTTTTCAATTCCCAACCTCATTGCAGGTAAAAACAGATAGTGGTGATAGACAATATCTTTACCAATGAAATGATAAATGTCAGCATCATTCCAGAAACTTTTGCCATCAATATTTTTATCATTCAGAAATTTTAACGTGGAAGAAATATACGCGAGATGATTATCAAACCAGCCATAGAATACTTTATGTTTTAATCCATCAATTGGAATAGGTACCCCCCACGAAATATCTCGAGTTATATCCCAATCAACTAGTCCTTCTTTAATCCAATTTTCAACATATTTTTTTACATCTTTTTGAAGATGTGGAGCATTTTCAAGATATTCCAAAAGTGGTTCAGAGAAATTTTTCAGTTTAAAGAAGTAATGATTGGTTGATTTTTGTACAGGCGTTTCACCACATATTGAACAATGAGGATTTTCAATTTCTTCAGGAATGCGTCCACATTTTTCACATAAATCAGAATATTGATCTTCGGCATTACAAAATGGGCAAGTTCCCTTTACAAATCTGTCTGGAAGGAATTTGTCGCAAGAAGTACAAAAAGATTGTATGATTTCTTTTTCATAAATATGTCCATTTTTTTCAATTTTTTTAAAGACATCTTGGACAAATGAGATATTTTCTTCAGAACTTGTTTTATAAAAAAAGTCAAATCCTATATCAAAAGCGGTAAAATCTTCATAATCACGTTTATTCCAATGTGCAACATATTCTTGTGGAGTTTGTTTTAATTTTTCAGATTGTATTAAAATTGGAGTTCCATAATCATCAGACGCGCATATGTAATATGCTTCAACACCATTTTGTTTTAAGAAACGAGTGGTAACATCAGCAGGCAAATATGTTGATGCGACATGACCTAGATGTATCTCACCATTGGAATATGGCAGAGCACTTGTGATTATTGCTTTTTTATTCATTTGTGATGATTTGGATTTTTTTGACTATTAAGGTATGGTTTTTAAAGAGATTGGGAAGATCGTAAATTATGAGTAAAGTCAAAAACCCAAAATTAGCAAAAGAAGGGAAGATCTCATACGAATGGGCTCGTACTCATATGAACATTTTAGATAATACATTAACCAGATTAAAAAAATCGAAACCGCTCAAAGGGGTTACAATTGCATTTTGCCTACATATTACAAAAGAAACCTCAGTTTTGCTAATGGGCGCTAAAGAATTAGGTGCAAACGTTGCAGTGTGTGGCGGAAACCCATTAACAACGCAAGATCATATTGCAGCATATCTTGCAACACAAGGAATTCACATCTATGCATGGAATGGTCAAACCAACAAAGAGTACGATTGGTGTCTTGATCAAGTACTAAAACATAAACCAAATTTAATTTGTGATGACGGTGCAGACATGAATGTTAAGGTACATTTTGATAAAAAATTCAAATCATTAGAAATTCTTGGCTCTACAGAAGAAACCACTGCAGGGGTTACAAGAGTACAAGCCATGGAGAAACAAGGGAAATTAAAATATCCCGTAGTTATTGTTAACGATGCCGATACAAAACACATGTTTGATAATAGATATGGTACAGGTCAGAGTACAATAGACGGATACCTAAGAGCGATGGGATTACTATTCACATCGAAAAAAATTGTCGTTGTAGGATATGGATGGGTAGGAAGAGGAGTTGCTGAAAGATCAAGAGGAATGGGCGGTAAAGTAATTGTTACAGAAATTGACCCAGTAAAAGCTCTAGAAGCACATATGGATGGATATGACGTTATGCCAATGTCACAAGCTGCAAAAATTGGACAAATTTTCATTACAACTACAGGAATGACCAGCGTTATTAGAAAAGAACACCTTCTTGCTATGAAAGATGGCGCAGT
>JAOLYM010000024.1 GCA_028343435.1 Candidatus Nitrosopelagicus sp. | reverse complement strand
ATTGCAACTCCAAGTCAATTTTACATTGTTAATAAATTGCCAAAAACTAGAAGTGGAAAAATTATGCGTCGATTACTAAAAGCGATTGCAAGAAATGAAAAAATCGGAGATGTAAGTACTTTGGAAGATGGTACTGCCGTAAGTGAGATCCAATCTGCATTCCAAGAACTACAAAAAAATATCAAAGATCAAAAAAACAACTAATAATCGTCTAGTGTTGTTTCTTCGTCTTCATCTAATGCCACATTAGTCTGAAATGCTGCCCAAATTGTCGCAACTGCTTCGGATGTAACTTGTATCTCTTGTTCTTTACAAAACTTGATGAAGTTTCTACATTCTCCATAAACATCTACATCTTCTTCAAAACTCATATTTTTTCACTATTTTTACGTTAGTTAATCTTTTTCTTCTTCACTTACCTTTTGATTTATTGATTCGGCATCTTTACTCATTTCCGGTATTACTTCACGAAGATTTTCTATTGCACTTTTTATCTTTAGAACTGCTACTGAGGCATCAACTTTTTCTTGATCATAATTATGACAGAATTTATCCACTCTTTCTAAAATTCCTTCTAAACGTTTGATATTCAATAATAAATTATGCTTGATCTGTTCATTATCTGTCATACATTTTGTTAGGTGTTATTTGATTTAATATAGTTTAGACATTGGCCGTTCAGCAAGTCCATCAACACGAGATGGAATTGTTTGGTATTCAGTATATTCCCAACCCTGACCAATTATTCGATTTGCCATCTGTCATAATTAAAAGAATTGATCTAATGTTTGACTTTTCTTCTCAAGGCTTTTCTTTAATCGGTTCATTGATGTTTCCACTCTATCTTTAGAAAAATCACGTTCTTCTGATAAATATTTTACAATTCCTTCAAAATCAGTTTCACTAAACTCAATTTTATCTATCTTAGCTACATTTGGTTCAAGAAAAATTTTCCTTATTTCACCAAATGGAATATGTTCTAACTGTTCTTGAATTTGAGGAATATCTTCTAATCTTTTATGCTGTTTAATCATCTTGATAGCTGTTTTTGGTCCTACTCTTTCAAATCCATCTGGATTAAAATCGGTTCCAATCAATATTCCTGTATCTACCAATTCTTCTCTAGTTAATCCCATACTTTCTAAATTTTTCTGAAACTCAATCATCTCTGGTAAAACTTCAATGTAGGAATTTCTATTTGGTAATTTTCTTCTTCCACTATTTGTAAAATTTCTCACTAATCTTTTTGCACCAAATAAAATTGAATCAAAATCTTGACTTGCTGATGCAAATGCTTGTCCTGTAATTGTAAGATTTGCAGCTGTTGCTTCTCCTTCTGAAGGTGCTTGTATATGAGGTATTCCAAACAAATCTAATAATTTTTTTGAATCTTCTACCATTCCATCTCTCATTGATGTAGTCTGTTGTGCATATTTTCTTGCATCTTCCATGTTTCCTGTAGTAATTGCTTTTTCATATTTCACTGTAGCTTCTTTTTTGATCTGTTTTCTTTTTTCAATTTCGGCTGATTTTAGTGAAGGTGGTTTTCCATCAAATACGTAAACCGGCTTAATCCCCATTGTGAGAAAATTTATGTTTCTAAACAGCAATCCTGTAATGTGACTTGTCACTCTTCCTTGTGAGTCTGTTAGATGAAGTCCTTCAGGACCTCTAATTATTGCTAAAAATTGATAGATTGCATTGTATGCATCGATTGCTACAACTTTATTTGTAAATGATTCAAGCTGTGTTTTCTCTCTGACTAGTAATGGTTTTAGATCTAATCCCATAGTGATATTCAGTATTTGCTGCTTTTTTTATTTACTGATTCGATTTTATAGTAGAAATTCTTACTTTTGATGTCGAGATAGCCAAGCTTGGTCCAAGGCGGACGCCTCGAAATCTCAAAACAGGATAGCGTCTGTGCTCTGCACACGGGGGTTCAAATCCCTCTCTCGGCGCCTATTTTTTCTAAAAATTGATATCTTCCTTTATTTTTAAAATATTATGAGTGTAAAACAAGATGCTTTGGATGAATTAGTAACTGAACAAGAATTATTGTTAATGGACATGTTGAAAAATTGGCATGAAATTAAAACCCGTCTTACAAATATAGATCAAAATAATCCTATGAATGAAATGTTTGATAAAATGATTCACGATTTGACAAAGATACAAAATCATACAAACAATTATCGCACCTTATTAGAAAAAATGAAGCAAATTTCTGACGAATTCAACAAAGAATCTAAAGAATGGCATGAAAAATATGATAAATCTAACGAATCTGACGATTCAACATGAATTAATGGACGAACATAGGTAGCGGCGCCTCTTTTTTAAATAGCTTTGAAATTAATCTTGATATGGCTACATCCTTAAACAAAATTCTAGTTCCACTAGATAATTCAAAAAACTCCTTTAGAGGTTTATCGTCTGCAATCTATCTTGCAAAAAATTGTGATGCTAAAATTATTGTACTTCATGCAGTTTATGCACCTCCAAAAGGTGACTTTGATACCTCTGGTAAATTCAACAAAAACCACAAAAAACAACTAGATTCTATGATGGATATCGCAGGAAATCAATGTGAAAAAGAAGGAGTTGAATTTGACCAAAAAATTGTATATGGAAATCCTGGTTATGAAATTGCTAAATTTGCAAATATGGCACGAAACAAAATTGACATGGTTGTAATTGGTTCAAGGGGAAGAAGTTCTGCAAAAGAATTATTCTTTGGAAGTACATCTCAATTTGTTCTTCACAAAGCAAAACCTTCCGTATTAATCATAAAATAACCCACTAGTGGGAAAGAGAGGAAAAAAAGGTCCTTCTCATTTTTGCCAAAAAACGGCATTTTCACTAATGGAATTCTATTACGTTAAAATGATTATTAAATATTATCCACAAATTATCTTATTGTTTTTCGGCTTTGATTGCTTCTTTTTTCATCCACAATGTTTTATTTTTATGATCAATTAGTGATATTCCTAAACTGGCAATTTGGTCTCTAATTTTGTCGGCTTCTTCAAATTTTTTCTCATCTCTTAATTTCTCTCTCCTATCAATTAATTCAAAAATAGATTTTATCTCATCATCTGAAACGGTTTGAACTTTTAATCCTAACACTTCTAACATGTATTCTAAAACAGGTAGTGCTTGTTCTGAAATAGTCTTATTAATTTTTTCATCTGATGCTAAACTGTTTATGGTTTTAACCATGTTGAAAAAAACAGACAATCCTAAAGATGTATTAAAATCATCATTTAGTGCAGCATCAAACTTTTCTCTTGATTCTTTAAGTAATGAGGAAATATCATCTGATTCTTCTGTTTTGTCTGCTAGTCTTAATTCATAATAGCATGTTTCAATTTGTCGTAATCTGATTAAATTTTCTTTCAGAAGATCTTCTGTATAATCAATTGGTTTTGAATAGTGTCCTGAAATACAAAATAATCTTACTACATTAGGTCCCCATGATTCCAATACATGGTTTATTGATTTTACATTTCCAATTGATTTTGACATTTTCTCACCATTTATTGTAATCATTCCGGCATGCATCCAAATTTTTGCAAATTGTTCTGAAGTAAATGATTCTGATTGTGCAATCTCATTTTCATGATGAGGGAAAATCAAATCACGTCCACCTCCATGTATTTCAAAATTTTTACCCAAATACTTGATACTCATTGCAGAGCATTCTATGTGCCATCCTGGTCTTCCATTACCCCATGGGCTTTCCCAATTCGGCTGCGCATCTGAAAATTTCCATAATGCAAAATCTAAAGGGCTTTCTTTTGATTCATCTATTTCTACTCTAGAGCCACTTTCTAGATCTTCGGTTTTCTTTTTTGATAATTTTCCATACTCTGAAAACTTTGAAACACGGAAATAAACACCATTTTTTGAGACATATGCTGATTCCTTGGTAACTAATTCTTCGATTAAATTTATCATATCTTTGATATGTTCGGTTGCTTTTGGATAGTTTGTTGCTCTTTTGATGTTTAATCTATCTGAATCTTCAAAGTACGTTTGAATGTATTTTGTTGATAGTCCACTTGCTGATTCTCCTTGCTCCTTTGCACGATTTATTATCTTATCATCAACATCTGTAAAATTTTGAATGAGCTCTACCGGAATATCATTTGCTTCCAAAAATCTTCTTAATGTGTCGAATACTATTATGGTTCTAGCATGTCCGATGTGAGATTGATCATACACTGTAACTCCACAAAGATAAATTCGTACTTTATCTGAAAATTCTAATTCCTTTTTTTGATTTGTTAGTGT
>JAOLYM010000023.1 GCA_028343435.1 Candidatus Nitrosopelagicus sp. | reverse complement strand
TTTGAATTCAGAGGTCGATATAAAGATTTTTTTTGATTATGATAAGCCGAGATCAGCCAATGCTATGGTTTATGAATAAAATAAGAAGTAAGGAAGGAGATTATCCTGTTCCTGGTTTGGCGTATTTTCCAGATCTTCCTCTTATGAAGAAAGCACCTGCGATACCACCAAAGATTGCGGCTGCAATTGCAGATGCACCTAATACACCGTTAGCATCCATATATGGAGTGCCAGATCCTGCACCTGGATTATCTGCTGCATAGTCAACTTTTCTCTTTGCGAGTTCTAATGTAGCCTCTAAAGACATTGATGGATGTCCACCGTCTTGACCACCGTCACCACCACTGCCCATGTATTGAGCAAATGCTGGACCAGCCAACATTAATGGCAATGAGAAAACACCTACGAGAAGTGTGCCTAATACTATTGATTTGTTCATTTGTATCTGCAATTGCTGACTATCGTTATTATTTAACTTTTTTCAATAATTTAGCCAGATACATTTAATTTCGTACGTAATTTAGGCAAGAAAATGGGAAGACTACACACACATAATCATGGAAAGTCACATTCAATCAGACCTATCGATCCAAAGAAACCAGACTGGGTCAAACAAAGTAATGAGGAAATTGAAGCATTGATTATGAAATATGCAAAAGAAGGAATGACTTCTAGTCAAATTGGATTAAAATTAAGAGACCAACATGCAATTCCCTTGGTAAAACCAATCATTAACAAAAGCATCACAGATGTACTAAAAGAAAACAAGTTAATGCCAGAAATTCCAGAAGATTTGAATAATATCGTAATGAAAGCAGTCAATCTACAAAAACATCTGAAAGAAAATAAATCAGATAATAGAAATGTCAGAGCCTTAGAATTGGTTGAGGCAAAAGTTCACAGGCTATCTACTCATTACAAAAAGAATGGCGACATAGATCAAAAATGGAAATATAAGTCTGTAGTAGCACAACTAGAGTAATGGGGCAAGTTTTAGAAGAATCATTATCTAGTTTTTCAGATCGTATTTCAGATGCAGTTAAAGCAAAAAAGAACATTCTTGTTACAACTCACATAGATTGTGACGGAATAACATCTGGCTCAATAATTTCTAAAGCATTAATCAGACATGGAGCAAAATGTACAGTTAGAACAACCAATGAATTCAGTGAGAACTTAGTGGATAGAATGCAAAAAGAGACTAGAGATTTACACGTAATTACCGACCTAGGAGGAGGTTTTGGAAAATTACTAGATGAAAAATTATCAGATAATTGGCTCATGTTAGATCATCATGAAATTTCAGAGGATGAGAAAGATAATGAACGTGTGATAAACGCATGGAAGTTTGGAATGGACGGAGGGGTTGAAATTTGTGCAGGGGGAATGGCATATCTAGCATCAAATGCACTTAGTAATGAAAATGAAGACTTGTCAAGAGTTGCAGTAGTATCAGCTTTAGGAGATAGACAAGATCAAGGTGAGAGAAAAGCATTCACTGGGAAAAATTTAGAGATTGTAGAAACCGCAAAAAGATTAGGATTGGTAAATATTGATTTAGATTTGCTATTAGTAGGTAGAGAAACAAGACCACTTCCAGATGCAATTGCATTTACATCTCAGCCATTTATTGAAGGATTGACATGGAACCGAGATGCATGCATTGCAATGTTAACAAATGCAGGAATCCAGCTCAAAGATGGAGCGAGATGGAGAGTTCCAGCAGATCTAACACAAGATGAAAAACAGAAAATTATTGAATCAATAAGTAAATTTGTTCAAGGAGAAAATGCTACCCAGGTAATGGAAGATCTGATTGGATACACATACACATTTCCAAGTGAGGAAAAAAGGAGTTTTTTGAGAGATGGAAGAGAATTTTCCACCATGTTGAATTCCTGTGGTCGTATCAACAAATCAGGAGTTGGAATTGCAATTTGTATGGGTGATAGAAATACAATGTTACAAGAAGGTGAGAAAATTTTGTCAGAATATAGAAGTATGATTAGAGATTACATGAACGTATTGTCAAATGAGAGATGGAGAACTAATAATATGGAAGATTGTGTTATGGTAAATGCAGAAGGATTAGTTCCAGAAACAATGACAGGCACTATTTCATCATTAATTGCAGGATCTCCAAAAAATTCAGGAAAAATAGTAATTTTAAGAACAGATGGATCAGAAGGAACGATCAAATTTTCCTCACGTAAATCTGCAAGTTGTAAAAATTCCATAAATCTCAGTCAACTTATGAGAGGAGGTGCGGAACAATTTAACGGAATTGGTGGAGGCCACGAAGCTGCTGCAGGAGCAAAAATAACTAAAGACAAATTAGATGGATTTTTAGATTATCTTGAAAGCAATGTTACCAAAATGCCAGATCGAAATAGTAATCAATGATATTTCTAAAGAAAAGGCCAAAGTTATTGAAAAGGCATTAGAGCCAGATAATGTTGATTTTCCTCAAGGATTGAGTTTATCAATTAATGAAAAGAAAAATCAACTCGTATTCTATTTTTCTAATGAAGGGGATTTACGAAAATTAATTTCTACGGTTGACGAAGTATTAGAACACGTAAATCTTTCTATGGAGGTAATAAAATAATGTTAGATCCAAAAATAATCAAAGATGAACCTGATCGAATTAAACAGATGTTAAGAGATAGAGCAGTGGAATTTGATCTTGAAAAAATGCTAGAATTGAATAAAACGCGAAAAGAAATGATGATCCAATCAGATGAATTAAAACAAAAAAGAAATCAAATGTCAGTTAAAATTGGAAGTGAAAAAAAAGCAGGAAATGATGCATCAGAGTTATTAAAAGAAATGGGAGAAATATCAAAGAAGTTAGATGAGTTAGAGAATTCACGGAAAACAGTGGATGTGGAGTATCATAATTTGTCTTTTTCAATACCAAATTTGATACATGATTCAGTTCCAAAAGGAGCAGATGAGACATTTAACAAACAAGTTAGAACGTGGGGAGAAATACCAAAATTTGATTTTAAAGTAAAAGATCACATAGATTTAGGATTAGAATTAGATATTGTGGATTTAGAGAGAGCATCAAAAACAGCTGGAGCCAGATTTTATTATTTAAAAGATGGATTAGTGAAATTAGGACAATCACTAACTGCATTTGCATTGGATTTTGTTTCAGGTAAAAATTATAATTTAATTCAACCCCCATACATGATAAACAGACAATCCATGGAAGGAGCAGTCATAGCAGATGATTTTGAAGATGTAATCTACAAAATACAAGATGAGGATTTATTTTTAATTGGTACATCAGAACATGCGATTGCTTCTATGTATTATGATGAAATTTTAGAAGGTTCAAAGATTCCATTAAGATATGCATCGATTAGTCCATGTTTTAGAAAAGAGGCAGGCGCACATGGAAAAGATCAAAAAGGGATTTTCAGAGTGCACCAATTTGAAAAAATTGAGCAATTCATTTTCTGCAGACCAGAAGAATCATGGGAAGAACATGAAAAAATGATAAAAAATACAGAAGAGTTTTATCAAAAATTAGAGATCCCGTATAGACTGATGTTATTATCAAGTGGAGACATGGGTAAGGTTTCAGCAAAGACATACGATATCGAAGCTTGGATGGCAGGGCAAAATGCGTATAGAGAGATCGTATCGTGTTCCAATTGTATCGATTATCAATCAAGAAGATTAAGGATAAGATTTAGAGATAAGAGTAATGAAGATACAAAGTACATACATACTTTGAATAGTACTCTGATAGCAATAGAAAGAACAATGGTTGCAATTTTAGAAAATAATCAAACCAAAGATGGACATGTAGAAATTCCAAAAGTTTTACAAAAATATTTTGGCGACAATATGATATAATCTAGAACAGTTTATATTCAGAAAATAGTCGTCCAAGATAATTGGCAAGAAAAGCTCGTAAGATTAAGGATAAGTGGAAAGAAAAGAAATGGGTTAATGTTGTAGCTCCAGATTCATTTAACAATGTCAATATCGGATATGTTCCAATTACAGATGACGAAAACGCCAAAGGTAGAATTTTAGAAGTTACATTATGGGATATACTCAAAGGTGATCCTTCACAACATCAATACAAAATAATTTTCCAAATTGACGAGGTCAAAGATACCAAAGCCAAAACAGTTTTCAAGAGATATGAATATTCAAAAGAATTTCTAAGAAGTTTAGTTAGAAAAGGTTCTTCTAAAATCAATTTCAACATAGATATTCAAACAAAAGACAACTATGTTTTTAGAATCAAAATGATTGCTTTAACACACAGACAATTAAACACATCAAGACAACGTCAATTACGCCTAATTGCAAAAGATGTGATAGAAAAAACAGTGCCAACTATGGATATTGATGGATTCGTTCAAGCAACATGTTATGGTAAAATAAATTCAGATATCATGGCTGCTGCAAAAAAAGTGATAAAATTAAGACATGTTGGATTGGAGAAAGTTAAACTAATCAAGACAGCATCAGCACAAACAGTCTTGCTTGAAGCAAAAACTAAAAAACCAAAATCAGACTAACTGATGTTTTAAAGATGCAATTAGAAGTAAAAATTAATTTAATTCTTCATGCCACAGAAGATGAGAATAAAGTTTTGGAAAAATTAGAAGAGAATTTTGGTATAGAACAAAAAGATTTTCAAATTGAACAAATTCCAGGTCATTTTAACAATCCCATATTACTAGTCTCATCAAAATTGAAAAGAAAGCCTGCTCAAAATTTTGTTAGTTTATTTTTCTCAAAAATGAAAAGAGATGAATTTCAAGAGATTTTTGACGATGTTGAAGAATTCGTAACATCTTCAGGTCTAAATTTACGCATAAGTAAACAAAAGCTAATTTCAGGAATTTTAACAATATCAAAAGAAGATACA
>JAOLYM010000022.1 GCA_028343435.1 Candidatus Nitrosopelagicus sp. | reverse complement strand
GCCTTCTTCCGTTCTTTCCCTTTTGCAAAATTATAATCTGCTCGTGCATTATGTTTGCGCGGTACCTTGTTGGAACTGGAATTTTTATGAACTGTCCGAAACGATTTCCAGCTCCGCTTCTGCCTGCAGTAACCTTGTTCCATATGATCATGTCGCGAAGGTACCATCCGTTCTCCTCGTCGTTGGGATTAAGCAGGCGCGATGCTAGCATGCTTGGAAGCGGAATCAAGTTTTTTTCAAAAAGCTCGTCTGCAATTACAATGCAGCAGTAGCCTCCGGGAACGGTAACCTTGTTTACCTGTGAAAATATTTCCTCCATGTCCAACAAGTACTGTTCCAATGTTCCCTCCTCGTTTCCTCGAAATGACTTGTTTTTTCCAGACCTTGCGTTCTTTACATGCTGCGAATAGTTGATTGCATTTCTGTACGGAGGAGACGTTACTGTAAGTGCAACGCTGTTTGGTGCAATGTGCTTTGAAAGCTTCTTGCTGTTGGCGCAGATAATGTCGTTAACTGTAAATTTTTTCTTCACGAGAAGTAATACAATTTTAGAGCTTTAAGTCTTTTGAAATTTGAGTTTTACGATGTTTTAATACAAGCTAGATCAATAACTACTGAAATGAATAAAGAATTTCCCATTGTAGATGTCTCAACATCCAAAACAATTAAAGAATTGTATGATATGTTTAGAAAAGGCCATGTTAGTTACAACCATGGTTTCAACGTAATAAAATATGGCCGGATATAGCCAGATTTGGTTTAATTGATACCATATTCAGAAATAAACCACTTCCAGAAGTTGTTGTTAGAAATACAAAGGATAGAAAAGCCAGGGTGAAACACTATGAAGTTATTGACGGACAGCAAAGACTAAGTGCAATTTTTGATTTCATGTTTAATGAGGGATTAACAAAAAATTCAGAATTTGGATTGAAGCAGATTCCTAATTCGACAATAAAAATACATGAAAAACTTTTGACAAAATCTACAAAATCAAAGAAGAAAGGTGTAGCTTACATTGATATGAGTTCGGATGATCAGGAACGCTTTGATAATTATAAAATACGCGTAAGAGAAGTTTATGAAGAAAACGACGATAAAATTGAGGATTTGTTCCGTCGGTTAAATACAAACGTGTATGAAAATAATAGGCAAGAATTGCGAAATGCAACATACACAGGAGATATGAAAGATTTGGCACGAATTCTAACTAAGAAATTCCAGAATTTTTTACTGTTGAATAAAATTGTCACGCAAAAAAACTGTTGGAGACAACTTGATACAGACAAAGTGGTGAATGAAATTCTTCTTGTTGCAACTCAGGATCAAATTGTATCGTCTAGTAATGACATAAAAGATGATCTTTATGCCAACGGCGAAACTATGGGATTAATAAAAAATAAAATTCAAAAAGACGTAGAAGAGGCTCAAGAGTTTCTTGAAAGTTTATTTCCACCAGATGGAGAAGGGCGCAGGTTTATTGGAACAGTGTTTTCAAAACATGCACACGGATATCTTCCGCTTCTTACAACAATTTATCTGATGATCACTGGCAACTGGATAGATGATAACGGAAATCGTATAAGGTATAACATAAACAAAACAAATAAGAAAAAGATCAGGGAAAGATTAGATGATTTTGGTGTCAATACCCATAGAAAACTTAGGAATGAAAAAACAAATGTAAAAGAACGGAAATATGTACTGAAATACAAAAAGGCTGTTGAATATGGTCGCACAACAAACGCAAGTCCACGAGTAAAAAAATGCAAAATAATCCACGAAATATTAGAGAAGTATATGCCGGTAATGGATATTAGAACTAAATGTAAATCTGGTGACAGAGAGTGGCTATACAAGGAATGGCAGCGAAGAGAAGGTGAAAGCGCTGGCAAAAAAGGCAAAGTTATGTGCCAAGCAAAAAATTGCATTAACCCAAAAGGCAAAGAAATCAGGAGCCTTGCAGAAATGGATTGTGGTCACATAAAAATGCAGAAACTTGGATATGGAAGAGGTGGCGATGAAAGAAAGAATTTACGCCCGGAGCATTTTGGATGCAATAGAAGCGCCAACCAAGTAAGATAATTTTAATTTTCCAAGACCATTTCTGCAACCTCTGCAATCTTTCTTCCAAGCTGCGCCGGAACTGCCTCGCCAATCTGTGCCCTAACCTGCGAGCGATTTCCCTCAAACATGTAATTGTCTGGAAAAGTCTGCAGTCTGGCCCTCTCCCTGTTTGTCAGTACGCCTCGCTCCCTTTCATAATGATAACTCCATGTCCCTCCTCCTCCATATGCCATTACGGTAAATGCTGGGCGAAGAGGATCAGTTCTTCGGTATATGTTGCTCATGGTTCCCTTTACATTCCACTGAGTTTCTGCTACTGCCAAATGATTTCCGCCAGGATGTATTCGCTTCATTCTTTCAGATACGGATCTTGCTTCGTTAGGAATTTCATTGGTGCTGTCCTGAAACGTTTTCTCATGTACGTTTTTGTCAAATCCAAGTTGCTTCAAAACTTTCTTATGCTCTGCAAATGCTTCTTTTAATTCAGATTCGTCTGAATCCTTTATTCCGTTTACAAAAAGATAGTCCTTTACCACGTCCATTGTCAAATTGTCCCAGACATTTTTCTTCCACTGCATTGAATCGGCAGTGTTTGTTTCCTTTTCCACTCCTCTGTATTCCTCCATTACTTCTGCATATTTTTCTGCAAGCTCTGGAACAGTCTTTCCCTCAAGTGCTTCCATTGCGCATATTGGATACTTGCTTACAAGCGAGTCAGAGCCCGTGAGGATTTTTTGTGCATCCTCCACTACGCTGTCTGGCAGGCTTGATGCAATATCATTTCTCGCTCCGATGATTATCAGTCTACGCCTTGCCTGAGGTACGCCAACCTTTGTTGCATTCACAGTATCGTTAAACAGAATCTGGTATCCCTGTTCCTTAAAGTCAGAAACGATTGTTCCGTATGCAAGCCCGTCGTTTGCAGACTTTAGTCCTGGAACGTTTTCAAATGCGAAAAACTTTGGCTCCGCACTTTCTATGGCACGAACGTACTGCAGGTATAGCTTACCACGGTGTACCTCCTCCTTTTTTTTCACATGAGATGCAGAATTTATTCCAACCCTCTTTCCTCCCCTTGCAATTGAAAAGTCCTGGCATGGAGGACCGCCAATCATGCAGTCCACCTTTCCAATAGGCTCAAAATTGATGTTTGTAACGTCACCAACAACATATGCAGGTAATTTGCTGTTCTTGGTGAAGCTCTTGGCTTCTACCTTTGTATGGGAATAATTTTTTGAGTAGGAGTCTGCAGGAGCATCAAGCACGTCGTTTGCAAATATTAGATTGAAGTTTTCATTCTCGTAAAACGCAGTATCAAGCCCGCCTGCTCCGCTGAACAGCGTTGCCATCTTGTACTTTGCCATGAGTATTTCTAGAATCCTTGGTAAATATTACTTGCATCTCATGTGAGTTGATCGTTGATCATGATCATACTTAATTTTTCCAACCGATAATGAAAAAAATGACAACTTACAACACATATGCGGATGCTGCAAATACGGCAGTCAGAGCATTTTTAACATCTGTCGGCGAACATTACCTTGGCGAGACTTTTAACACAGGAAGCGGTTCAGGAAAAAGAATATGGGAAACTATCAAGGAAGAGTTTGACCATAGATGTGCATACTGCAACAAGCAAACTACCCTACAGATAGAGCATCTTGTAATGTTCAATAGAACTGAGTATGGACTTCATCATCCTGGAAACATAGTTCCGACGTGTCAAGACTGTAACAAAAGACAAAGAAAAAAAGTTGAAATTTCACCTGAAAGAGTCAAAAAAGTGTACGTAAACTGGGAGGGACAACTAAAAGCAATTTGCAAGGGAAACGAAACCAATTTCAACAAGAGAAAGAAAAAGATTGAAAAAAGTATTAAGAAATACAACTATCCGGAACTGTCAAAAAATGAAGAAAATTCCATCAGAGTGATGGCAGAGTCTCTTTATGGACTCATCAAGCAGAGTGGAGACAATACAAACATACTCTACAAGGAGCTTGAAAAGTCATTTGTTGTGGAAAAGAAATAATTTTTTTAAATCTTGTATGTAGTGGGTTTGATATTGTATTTTCTGATAATTTTACTCTGAATTGAAAATCTAGGTCTTAATCCTTTCTTTTGATAGTCAACGAAGGTTTCATTGGTACTTTGTTTAACAACTTGTGTCGTAACCAAGTTATTTGGAATAATGTACGCATCAAACTTACCATCAAACTTTCCATCTCTGTAAAAATCAAGAAAAAATAATGTATCCCATACTGATTTTGGTCCAAATGAACTAAGATCTTGTTTAACAGAAGTTGCTTTAACCTGAATCCGCTTGTATTTTTTTATATCATAATTGTCAAACGAGCTATGTGTTCCTATTACACTCAATACTCTCGGAGCATCAAATATTATTGCAAAAGCTACTTCAGATATTCCCTCAGGAAAGTTTGGACCTCTTGTTTTTGCATTTATCAATCCATTCCTCAGCGTAGTCCAATTCTGATAAAGTTCTCTTAGCCACGTTCTATCCTTTTTTTCAAAGTACTGAAGCTCCGCGCTGTATTTCTTGCCTTCGATTAGAATTTCTTCACGTTTGATTTTCATATAGTTGCTGTCTCCCCTCTCTCTACAGACTGGACGTTGCTGTGCCATTTTTTATGATATACTTCGTTTTCAGGATCAGTGTGAATCGGAATAATCTTTTTTGCGTTTGCGCCGTCAATGACGCGTTTTATCTGCTCGCCGTCTCCGTGGCCCGACACGTGAACTGCATGCCAGTCTTTGTCGTTGTTTATCAGTCCAAACTTTACAAACCAGTTCTTGAAGCGCTCCTGCCTAAACTCCATCTCGTCGTTAAACGGCTCCGTAAGCGAGCGAATGTAGCCAGAGTTTTCTTTTGGCTTTATGTCTATCAGCTCTTGAATCTTGTAGTCGTTTAGCGTAAACAGCATTTCACTTTGTTTTCCTGAAACATCCCTATAGTCAACAACGTTTGGATAATCAAGAAACGGTCTTGCCCACTTTTTGTAGTCTTCGTCAAGAAGCTTTCTAGTGTACACGTTGATGTCCTTGTCAATTAGGCCCCATTCGCCTTTCTGCATATACACCTTGATGGAAGAATCCTGTGGGTCTGGGTACGGGCTTGATTCACCAAACTCATCTCTAAACAGCTTGAGCAGATATGCCTGCTTTGGTTCTATGACAAGATATCGTCCTGTTTTCTTTGCTGCGAGATAGAATGACTGGAGTCTATCAAGATCTCTCACCGGATATCCACAGGCAACGAGATTTTTTGTTTCGTTGATTAGTTCTACAAGTTTGTCTTCAATGTCAAATTCAGTCATGGAAGGCTGTGCTGCAATTCTTGTTCCCTCGCACAGCATCAGATCAACTGATGATTCGGCGCAACCTTCTACAAACTTTTCAGTTTCCTTTGGGCGCCTTCCATGAAACCTCAGGTCTGCCGTGTTAGCAATTGTTCCAGATGAAGTGTGAAGTACAAATCCGTGCACTCCAGTAATAGAGTGATCAACCGGTAGAGGATTAACCTCAATCGAGTCTATGTTAAACTTCTTGTAGCTCTCAAATGTTTTAACGTCCCTTTCAATTTTTGTTGCAGTTGATCCTTTGTTTTTCACCATCTGTCCAGCAGTCTGTCCTGATGTGCTTTCATGAAATTGAAATGCCTCAGTTACGGTAAGATATTGCTCTCCCTGTCCGGTCTCGTCAAAGTTCTGCATGATGAGTTTTGACTCCTTTGAGCAGTAAA
>JAOLYM010000021.1 GCA_028343435.1 Candidatus Nitrosopelagicus sp. | reverse complement strand
TTGATTTTGATCTAAGCTCGATGCCTCAATTATAAGATCATCAGAAAATGCAATACGAGGAACTGTAGAATCAGTCAATACAATCGATTGACTAAGAGTTGAAACATTTCCTATAACATCAGTTGCAGTCCAGGTTACGATTGTTTCGCCAAGTGGGTATACTTCTGGTGCATCATTTGTGATTGACATTACACCAACTTCATCAGAAATTTCAGGAATATCCAAAGTTACAAGATTTTGAGTAGACGATCTTGCTTCAAGAGAAATATCATCTATTGGAGAGATATGTGGAGGTGTAGAATCTTGAATTGTAACAGTTTGAGAAGCAATCGCCATATTACCAGCACCGTCAACAGCAGTCCAAATTATAGTATTTATTCCCAGAGGAAATGACGATGGAGCATTATTTGAAAGAGAGAAGATTCCACTCTCATCGGTTGCCATCGCTTCACCAATATTTATGAGAGTTAATGGTCCAGATGCTTCTATCAAGACATCTTCAGGAACCATAATTGTTGGTTTTTGAAAATCATTAGGAACAGGCATTACAGGTTGTAATGGAGATTTGATAGTTTCAATTTTTTCAGATTCAGGAATAGTTTCTAGTGGAAGTGTTTGTTCTTCCTCAATTATAATAGAATCTTGAACCAAAGGAGTTGAGAATTTCTGAATACGATGACCTTGTGTATCAGTAACAAAAAGATATCCATCATTTGAAATTGCAATATCTTTTGGAAATTTGAAATTTCCATTTTCATTTCCCATCTGACCAAACATTGATAATGAAATGCCAAATTCATTGTAATGAATTATTCTATTATTTCTATAATCAACAATATAGAAATTATCTTCTTTATCAAAAGCTATTCCTTGCGGATATATAGGATAACCACCTACACTATCGTTGAATGTTTTTTCAAAATTTCCTTGTATATCAAAAACAATGATTTTGTTTTGATTTGGATCAGTAACATAGATTTTATCAGAATTAATTGCGATATCTACAGGTGTAACAAAATTACCACCAAATTTTCCACTTTGTCCAAAGTATGAAACGAATTCACCATCAAGAGTGAATGTTTGAATTCTTGCATTTCCAGAATCAACAATGTAAACAAGATTATCATCAGAGATGGTTATTCCACGTGGAGATTTAAAAAATCCAACATCTGTTCCGAATCCACCCCATTTTGAAATAAATTCTCCATCAAGAGTAAACTTTTGAATATCATGATTTTTGTTATCAACTACAAATACAAATTCATCAGAAACTGCTATTCCTGTAGGATGACCAAATTCTCCAGAGTTTGTTCCACGGGTTCCCCATTCAATAAGAAAATTTCCGGTTGAATCAAATTTTTGAACACGTGAATTACCAAGATCAGTAACATACACATTGTTTTCAGAATCAAATGCTAAATGTTGTGGGCTTAAGAAAAATCCAGATTTTGATATTCCAGCCTTTCCCCATTGTGATTCAAAATTATGACCGCTTGCGGCATCAACATTTTCAATATATGAAATTCCTGCTAAAGATATAGTCAATGCTAAGACTAGGATTATCTGTAGATGCAACAGAAAATACTCTAAAAATCCACTCAAGATCAACCGTGTAAGTATTTTTTACAGTTTTTGTCAAAAATTGACTAACTTTTCAGTCATTGAACTAATTGATTTAAATAATTATTTCGTAAATTCGTGGTTTAGAATGGTTTGTTGACATCACGAGTAAATACATAACTTGAGAGACCAATCATCACTATGCTAAATATTCCCAAAACAGCAATACTGGTCATAGCAGATAAACTATCCACATATCCAGACATCATCTCTCTAACAAGAATTACAGTATAACTTACGGGATTAAAGGCCGCAACAGATGCAAGCCAATCAGGCATTAATTCAAGTGGAAAAAGTGCAGGACTAAGCAAGAATAATGGCATTCCAAGAAAATTAATTATTCCCCAGAATGTTTCTTGTGATTTTGCGGCAGCTGCAACCATGACAGAGATTCCTGAGAAACCAATTGAAAATAATATTACAATTCCCATTATAGGTGCGATCATCCATAGATTAGGCATACTAACTCCAAGCATCAACGCCATTCCAAGAATTAAGCTAGATTGGAAGGCTGCAATCATAGATATTGCAAGCATTTTTCCTAATGCAATTGATGAACGAGAGATTGGAGAAGTTAATGCCTTATTCATAAAACCATAACGTCTATCCCACAGAGTATTAACACCACCAAAAATACTTGTGAATATTGCAGTTAGTATCAAAACACCAGGAGCCATAAATTCAATGTATTCACCATCAAATCCTACGGATTGTATTAACGGTTGAGTTCCAGCAAAAATATTCCCCATCACTACAATCCAAATCGCAGGTTGAATTAATCGAATTATAACACCACTCTTTGATTTTCTATAACGTTTCATTTCACGCCAGAAGATTGCATATGTGTCAGAAATTATCATAACCCACGTCTCCTTGATTGATTGTGTTCTTTTCTTTTATTGAATTTTCCATTTGTATCATCTCGTAAATTGTGACCAGTGTATGAGATGAAAACATCATCTAAGGTCGGTTTATTCAATACAAATGAATCAATAGATATTCCAATTTCAGATGAAGATTGAAAAATTTTTGGTATTACTTGAGTTGAATTGGATGATTGAACAATCATGGTGTTATCATTAATTTCTACATTTTTTATTAAATCAAGTGCTTTGATTTTTTGAATAAATTGTTCTTGTTTCATTTCATCAGGGATTATAGAAAATGTTATCATGTCAGTTTCTAATTTATTTTTCATTGATTCAGGAGTATCAACTATCTGGATTTTTCCATAATCAATAATACCAACTCTGTCACATAGACTATCTGCTTCTTCCATGTAATGTGTTGAAACAAAGATAGTCATTCCAAACTCTTTGTGAATTTTTCGTATGTATTGCCAGATTTTTCTTCGTGTTTGTATGTCTAATCCAACCGTAGGCTCATCTAAGAATAGAACTTTTGGTCTATGAATTAATCCGCATGCAATATCAAGTCTTTTTCTCATTCCGCCAGAAAATGTGATTGATTGTTCATCTTGTTTTTCAGTTAATTCAACTAAATCAATTACCTCTTCAATTCGTTTTTGAGTTTGATCCTTGGGAATTTGGCTAATTTTACATTGAAATTGCAGATTTTCTCGTGCGGTTAGATATTCATCAATACCAATTTCTTGTTGAACAAATCCGATATTCTTACGCACTCGAGAAGGATTTGTTACCACATCAAATCCATATACAGATGCATTACCAGAAGTAGGTTTCAATAGAGTGGTTAGAATCATCATCGTAGTACTCTTTCCAGCACCATTTGGACCAAGAAAGCCAAAAATTTCACCTTCTTCCACATTAAGAGAAATATTATCAATCGCAGTTGATTTTTTAAAATTTTTCGTTAATGAATTAATTTCAATAGCATTCATAACTAACTTTTAGAAAAAGAATATAATTTGCTTGCTAAAACAGTCATTTCATATTTTAAATATTCTATATGACTAGCAAGATTATGCAGGGAAACAAAATCATGTATGTCATGGGCGTAGGAGGTTCATGTCTCATTGCCATGTTTGCAGCATTTATGGCATTTAGATGAAAATGAAAATAATTAATAATTTAACATTCAAAGCGATACTGAAAACTAAAGGAAGGAAAACAGGTAAGGAACATACAGTTTGGGCGAAAGCAGTAACTTACAATGATATGATTTACTTTTCTAGACGAAATCCAAATAGTGATTGGCTAAAAAATGCAATTGCACATCCTCAAGTGAAAGTTGAATTTGATGGAAACAAATTTTCAGGAATAGCAAGATTAGTTCAAGAAGAAGAACTTGCACAAAAAATTTCAAATTTAAAGTACACTGAAGAAAGTAGACAAAAAGAAGCTAGAATTGTTTTAGAAATAAAATTGGTAAAAAACGATTAAACGATATGAACTACAGTAGATAATCCTCTACGATCATATTCATTTCCATCTTTCATTTCACTTATTATAACGGTGAATGAAATAACATCTCTTTGAACACATCTACTAGCATCAAGTTTTAGATGTATATCTAATGTATCAAATTCCTGTTCAGGAATATTCGTTTCATCAAAGAATACTTTTCCAGTTGATTCAATTCGGAATCTATCATCTTTGTGATGAAATCCTAGTTTAGTTTTCCTACCATCTCTACCAATAGATTTTACATGAACATCAATTATTCCTGGTTTTGACATTGTGTATTCAGATTTTTGGTTAATGAACACACCAATTTGGAAAATTTTTCCAGCAGTAGCTTCAGCCATCTTTTGAATTCCATCATTCATGATAACATCAACTGCTTTGATAGATGTAGGAACTTTGGCAAGCCAAGTATTTGTTTTTTCTATTATTGCAGAAATATCACTTCGTCTTTTTTTATCCTCATCTTCAGGTAATTTGTAATAATCAACCCATTCCAAATAACTTCCAGAGATATCTTCAATGAAATCAATACAAGTCCTTTTGTAATCAGTTACGTTGTCAGTTCTCTCAGAATCATCACCTGTTCGCATACTATCATAATCCATAGGCATCGCCATGTTCATTTCAGACATTTTGTTCTAAAAAAACTAATCTAAATATGGTATTATCTAAAGATGGAATATGTTTAAGACTATTACAGAAGATTTACAAAAAACATTAAAATCAAATTTGCCACAAATTCGTTTTCTATTAAAAAAAAATCCAGGCATGGCGTATAAAGAAATTGGAGAAATTGGAAAGAATGTAGGTAAAAAATATAATATTGAATTATTAGTTAATTTTCCACATGAAGGGAAAATAGATAATTTTGAGATGTATGGGAAGCAAGATCTTAGTTTAATCATAGATATGGAAAAGAAGCGTTTTCCTTTTGAAAGAAGCATAATAAAACAAAAAGCCGTAGAATTGTTAGGAGAGATAAAAACTGAAGATGCATACATGTATGAAGATAAAGAAGGAGTAAGAATAATTTTTAACAATAACATACAAGATAAAATTGACATACTTCCACATTCATTGCATATTTGGTATGAATTCACTCAACCAGTAACAGAATTTTGTGAGTGGCTTTTGGAGAATGTCTATCTTATGAAAGATATGCGAGATTAAGATTCTAATTCAGTAATAAGATCGCGTACTTCAAAGTTATCTGGAGCAACATCTAGAATTTTTCTACAACAATCAATTACAACATCAAGTTCATTTTGTTTTAATTTTTCATTATCTTCCTTTTCAGCCAAATATTGATGAACGCGTAATTTTAAGGAAAGCGTTTCAACATCATAGGGATTGATTTCCAATACTCTATTGATATAATGAAGTGTCTTTTCTTCGTCATTTAGCATGTAGTACATACTTCCCATAATGAATAAAAAATCAGAATCCTTTGAAAATTTTGCTTCTAATTCATTACCAAAAGATATGGCTCGTTCATATTCTCCTTGACCAATTAATTTTCGAAGTTTTCGTTTGGGATAACTAAAAAGACCGGCCATATTTTCACATCATTTACTAAGATAGTTTCATTATTCCATTGGAGATTAACCATTGGATACCACCAACGAACGTATTATCATCAATTTGACCATCAGCCCAAAATTCTGCAATATCTTTTATCCATGCAGGTATTCCATCAGAACCAGAACCACTACCTTGTGCAGTTTCAGGAATTTTCATTATTCCTTGATTAATCAAATATTGTATTCCACTAACAAAATCTGAATCAGGTATCTGACCCTCTGCCCACCATTCAGCATTATTTTTTACCCATTGAGGAATTTCTGTAATTGTTGCAGTAGGAGGTGCTACAAATGATGTGTTTCCGCCCTTTACAACTTCGACATCAAATGTCATTAATCCAGAAGTGTCAGGATTACCACCTAGAATATGTTCAGGTCCGGTACCATAGACAATTATTGCATACGTGTATTTTCCTGGAGGTTGTTCTGCTAATACAAATCTGTGCGTTTGACCAGATGCGGTGTATAATTCAGCTCTTCCTTCTTCTTTAGAAACTGTTTGGATTGGAGGTTTAGAAGGATCTGAGAAAACTGCGATATCATAATGTACTTGATCTACAAATTCAGTAGGATTTACCATTCGTTTGAAATCAATAAACATCTCAATTTCACATCCTTGTTTCACAATTTTTGGACCATAAACGCCTTTTACAATCATTGAAAATGTATTTGTAGACTCGTTAAATTTTGTTTTTAGAAATTCCTCAGGACATCCGGCAGCTGCTTGTTTTGCGGCAGTAGTTTCTACATTAACAAAAGGATTTGAAGATACATTTTCTTTATAATCTAATAATTCAAAATCATATTCAACTGGTGGAATACCTTGGGAAACATGCATGAATGTTTTACCTTGAATAGGAAATGGAAAATCATCTACAATCCAGACTTTACTTTGTTGACCACCTGTCTTCCAAGTAAGTAGAATGGAATCAAATTCACCAGCTCCAACTGAAATAGTTTCTTGAGCAGAAGGCAGGATTTGTTGACCACCAATATTTCCAATCTTTCCCCATGATGCCGCTCTGAATTCTTTTGGGCCTTTTCCAGTTAAGTATACTCCATCGTCAGCTATTTCTTTTGTTGCAAATGCAGAAAGCCACGCAATAGAAGATTTGTAAACACTTCTATATGAAGAAATTTCTTCAGAACCACCAGTAGGTTCTGGAGCAACTTGACCAACATCCATGTGTCCTTTAACAATTTTCTTTCCATCATAAACTAAAACTTGTATTCTAAATTTATCCTCAGTTCCAACACGGACTTCTTCTTGAACCCACATTGCCATGTCGAAATCTGAACAATCTAAATAATCAACATGGCA
>JAOLYM010000020.1 GCA_028343435.1 Candidatus Nitrosopelagicus sp. | reverse complement strand
ATCTTATTAAATATTTCACTATGAAGAATTATAATGCCGAGGGGGTGATTTGAACTCCCGACAGCCACGTCTTCAGCGTGGTGCTCTCCCAGGCTGAGCTACCTCGGCATGAAAAACTTGCAAATTAATTGAAATTAAAGCGTATCCTTTCAAGGATTCCAAACTATGTCTGGTATTTTCTTTCGATTGTTAATTGAACGTGCTAATACGAACATTAGATCTGAAAGTCTATTCAAGTATATTGCTGCATCTCTGTTTATTTCTTCACTTTTAGACAATGCTACAACATGAGTTTCTGCTCTTCTAGATATAGTTCTAGATAAATGGATGATTGATGCCAATAATGTTCCACCTGGAAGAATAAAGCTAGTCAAGGGTTCCAATTGAGGTTCCAATAAATCAATTTTTTGTTCTAAGAATGTGATCATCTCAAGAGTTGTTCTGATTTTTTTATCAGACATGTTTGGATTTGCAAGATCTGAGCCAACGATAAACAGGTCATTTTGAATTTTAATTAAAATGTCTTTAATTTCAGGATCCAATTCAAGTGATAGTGCAATTCCCAGTGATGAGTTTAATTCATCAATTGCCCCGTATGACATTATACGTTCATCAGATTTCCAGACTCTGGAGTTATCAAATAATGATGTTTTACCTTCATCGCCAGTCTTTGTGTATATTTTCATAAAATTTTGGATAATGCATACGTATTAAGGGTATGTTAAAATTTACATGGTGCCAACGGTATTCATCATGATTGAAGTGGATGAAGGAAATGAATTATTTCTTAAAAAAAAATTTCAAGAATCGATTAAGAAATATGAAACAGTTTTAGAACAGGAACCAAATAATTTAGTAGCTTTAAACAATAAAGGATACTCCTTAAGTAAATTAAAAAAATATTCAGAAGCATTGTCTTGTTATGATAAATTTCTACAAAATAGTCCTAACGATAAAACTGTATTAATAAATAAAATTTCATTATTCAGAAAAACCAATGACTTTGATAAAGCGATAGAAATTTGCGATTATTTATTGGAAAAAAATCCTAATGAAACAATTGTATTATATCATAAATTACGAATTTTGAAAAAACTAAACAAGTATACAGAATCTAACTCAATATGTATAAAATTACTGAATATTTATCCTGAAAATGGCGATGTTTTGTATGATATGGCATCAAATTTTTTAAAATTAAAAAACATTGAGCAATTTCTTAAATTTCTTCAAAAAGCCGTAAATGTAATGCCCAATTTAAAAAATAAATCTAAAAATAATAAAGAATTTGAAAAATTTTTCACAAATGAAACCTTTGTGGATATTACATCATAACAAAGAACCTTATTAAAAAAGAAATTAAATTAGATATTATGATTTCAGAATTCTTTTTTCAAATTGCAGAATTAAAAAAATTACCACGGTCTGGATGGAAAATAAAAGTAGGATTAGAAGATTCAGAATCAGTTGCAGAGCATTCTTACATGATGTCTGTGATGTCAATGGTTTTGTCCGATATGAAATCTCTTAATTCGGAAAAAGTACTTAAAATGGCCATCTTACATGATTGGGCTGAATCAAAAATTGGGGATTTCATGCCTGAACAAATTGGATATGATAAAAAATCTGAATTAGAAAATTACGCAATGAATGAGATTTTAGAATCACTTCCACAAAAAATTCAAGTGGATTATACGAATATCTGGAATGAATTTTTGGTTAGAAATACACCTGAATCAAAATTGGTTCATGAATTAGATAAACTAGAGATGGCACTGCAGGCAAAAATATATGAAAAAGATACAGATCCAGAAAAAGTTAAACCATTTATCATTTCTGCAGTTGAACAAATAATGGATCCGGATGTAAAGAAGATCCTAATGGACATCTTAAAATAAATACAAATTTACTTTTTAGTGTAACAATAATGTCTGAAAACAATGATGAACTGGTAAAAGCACAAAATGAATTAATTGGGATTTTATTTGAGATTATAAAACGTCTTCAATCCAATAATGATTTGGATGCAGAATATTTTCAAATTATTAGTAAAAAAATTAGAACTGAAAATGAAAACGTAAGATTAAATGAAATTACCAAGGAGCGTGAAGATAATGCAGAGATTGTTTCACGATTGTTAAAACAGATAGAATCTAATTAATTGCCACAACTACATGAGTCGCCGTCATTGCATGTATCATCCACAATTCTAAACTTGTTTGTTTGTTCATATTTTGATTGTGCATAATGTGAAATATTCACAATTCGTGATCTAACTTCTTTTACATTCCAACTACCTTCATTTTCAAACCAGGATTCAATTTCATCGATATCATACCTTTCTCCATTTTCATTAATTTCTTGAAAAATTTGTTTTATGAGAGATTCGTTTTCAGATGTTAAATTGGATTTATCTTCAACCTGAGTTGTAATTTCGTTTAAACGCATTATTGTTGTATTTAGCAGGGGCATAGAATTGTTAATTTATATCGCTTTTATAATATTTCTATCATATGCAATATTTTCAAGCGTTAAAGATGGGTCAAAAAAGAGTGGAGGCGTCACGTGCATATCTAAACTCAATATCAAATGATAGAGCAATGCCCGCTTTAGCATTAAGAGATAACAAAACTAACGTTTGGGAACCTGTTGGGGAAGAAAATCTATATGCAGTAGTGGATGAATCATCAGGATTCGTGTTAACTGATTCTAGTGGATATATCATTGCAATATGTGATTCAAAAGGTACCTCGAAATCACTAGTTCAGAGTCTCAATCAAGAGCAAAAAGATAACATTGTAGGATTATTGAAAAAAGATAACATTGTAGAGTACAAAGGTAAAGTAGCTTTACCTGTGTAGATTTTATTAATGCCATCTATTATCATACTAAGATGAACAAATATTCAAAAATCATAGAGGTTCGAGGTCATCTCATAGATTCATTGGTTTTAACAAAAATCTTTGACAGAGTAATGGATCTTGAAGGCAAATTTGAAGTTATGAGAATATCTGTTGGAAAACTGAAAACAGATGAAAGTTATGCGAAATTGCGGGTTATTGGTAAAAATAGTACACATCTAAATGAAATAATGACGGCACTACATAGAGAAGGTGCAACTACAAAAACTCAGAAAAAATGTAAAACAAAAACAGCTACAAAAAACATGGTATTTCCAGATAATTTTTACAGTACCACAAATAATCATACGTCAATTTATCATAATGGAAAATGGATTAATGTAGATAACATGATGATGGATAAATGCATTATAGTAAAAGGAAACAAGGCAGCTTGTGTTCCAATTAGAGAAGTTAGAAAAGGAGACAAAGTTGTTGTCGGGGAAGATGGAATTAAAGTTACAACCCCAGAACGTCCAAGAGAGGGAATGAATGTTTTCCAATTCATGGGAAGTGGAAGTTCTAGTGAAAGGCCAACTCAACACATTGCACGTAAGGTTGCAGAAGATATCATCCGAACAAAAAAACAAGGCGGGAAGATTGTGTTAGTTGGAGGTCCAGCAATCGTACACACAGGTGCTGCTGATGCCGTTGCAAAATTGGTTAAATCAGGACACATAAACGCGGTATTGGCAGGAAATGCACTGGCAGTACATGATGTCGAATATGCAACACTTGGTACTTCATTGGGAATGAAAGTTAAAGATGGAACACTGGCAGTAAGAGGTCATAGAAATCACATGGATGCCATAAATTCAGTATTCAAAGCAGGTTCATTAAAGAAAATGGTACAGCAGAAAAAATTAACACGTGGAATAATGTATGAATGTATTAAGAAAAAAATTCCATTTGTCCTAGCAGGCTCATTGAGAGATGATGGACCATTACCAGATGTAATTACAGATATTGCAGTAGCTCAAAAAGAATACAAGAGAGTTTTGAAAGATGCAAACATGGTCATCATGGTGTCTACAATGTTACATTCAATTGCTACGGGCAACATGCTTCCAGCAAATGTCAAGGTAATCGTTATTGATATCAATCAACCAACTGTGACAAAACTTATGGATAGAGGCACTTGGCAAGCATTAGGAATTGTATCGGATGTAGGTGCATTTCTACCAATGGTCGCAAATCAAATTGGAGGTAAAAAATGACAGTAAAAGAAATTGAAAATATTGATTTTGAAAAAGGAGACGGACTTGTTCCAGTAATAGTTCAAGATTTAGATTCAAAAGATGTACTTACCCTAGCATACACAAACAAAGAATCACTAGAACTAACTAAAAAAACTGGAAATTCATGGTTTTGGAGCCGTTCTAGAAATAAACTATGGATGAAAGGGGAGGAATCAGGCAATACACAGAAAGTTAAAAAGATACTAGTCGATTGTGATTCTGATGCGATAATTTACTTGGTGGAACCATCAGGTCCTGCATGTCATCTTGGAGAACAAACCTGTTTTCATAATGATATGAAATCTTAGAATTTATTGATTCAGTTTTGATTTGATTAATTCGAGTGTTTTAACAGGATCAGCTTTACCTTTTGTTTTCTGCATTACTTTCCCAACCAGGAAATTCACTGTTTCAGGACGTTCTTTTGCATCAATTACTGCCTGTTTTTCGTCTTCAAAAATTTGAGCTATTATATTATTAATTTCAGATGAATCTGAAACTTGGCCCAAATCCATTTCATGTAATACATCTTTTGTGTTCTTACCAGATTTTACAATTTCTTGAAGTGCAACTTTTGCAGAATTTCTGGTTATTGTTTTAGAATTTATCGAATCAATCAAATCAGATAGATGTTTAGATGTAATCTTTGAATTTTGTTGCTTTTCTTTGGTATCAATAAATCCTATAACGTCAGTTGTTATCAGGTTTGCAATGTCTTTTGCATTATGAACAGAATATGCATTTTCAAATAATTTTGAATAGTATCTGTCTGATGCAATAATTTCAGCAACTTGTGGTGCAATATTGAATTTTTCAACATATCGTTCTTTTTTAGAACTAATACTCTCAGGCATATTTTCTTTTAATCTATCTCTTGTAGTTTGATCAATCTCCACCCAAGGAATATCATTTTCTAAGAAATATCTATAATCTTGATCTTCTTCTTTACTTCTAGAACTAACTGTTATCTTTCTTCTATCGTCCCAATGTCTAGTTTCTTGAGCAATTTCAATATCTCTCTCAAACAAACTTTGTTGTCGTGTAATTTCAAAATGTAAAGCTTTTTCTAAATCATGAAATGAGCCTATATTTTTAATTTCAACTTTATTTCCTCCTTCAATTGAAACATTTCCATCTGCACGCATTGCACCTTCCAAACCTGGTTCTGCTACCCCGAGGTTTTCCAATAAATCTGACAAAATATTCAAAAATACTCTAACTTGACGTGGACTTTCAAAATCAGGGTCAGTTACAATTTCAACTAATGGTGTCCCTGCACGATTATAATCTACAAGCGTAATTTTGGTTCTTTCAGATGCACCTTCGTAAATAATTCGTCCAGGATCCTCTTCTAGTTGAATACGTCGAATTTTGATTTTTTTATCTTCAACACTGACATGCCCTTCTCCTCCAACACTCATGTCTCCATAAACATTGAGTTGTGTAATCTGAAAGTTTTTTGGTAAATCAGGATAAAAATAATTTTTCCTAAAAAATGCAATTTTTTCAGGCGTATCACAAGTTAGTGCAAGTGCAATACTTGTTGCAGATTCTACTGCTTTCTGATTTAACCTAGGTAATGAACCCGGCAACCCCATACATACAGGACAAATGTTATGGTTTGGTTCAAACTCCCTGTAATTTGCCTTACATGAACAAAATAATTTACTCTCTAACTTCGTTAGTTGACAGTGAATTTCCAATCCTATTTTTGTCATAGTGGAACCTCAGGTAAATGTGTCTTTGATTCTAATGCATATGCCGATTGAAATAATGATTTTTCTTTCAAACTATTTGCCATAATTTGCATTCCTATAGGAAGCCCATTAATCACACGATACGGAACTGAAATTGCAGGCTTACCTGTAAGATTTGCAGTTACAGTATTGTAATCTAATAACATCAATGTTACAGGATCGTCAATTTTTTCTCCAAATTTAAACGGCTGTACAGGTGCAGTAGGTGCAATAAGATAATCAAATTTTTCAAATGCCTTGTTGATTTCCGAGATTAATTTTGATTTCACTTTTAATGCCTTTAAGAAATATTTGCCAGCATGCCCTGCAGAGGGTACAAAGCCTCCCAGAATAATTCTACGTGTTACTTCAGGTCCAAATTTTGTCCGTGATTTTGATATGTACGAATTGTATTCATAGCCTTCTGATTCTAATTCATAACCGTAGCGTATATTGTCATAACGTGCTAAATTACTACCTGCCTCAGTTGAAGTTATCGTATAATATGCAGCAACAGTGTAGGGGATGGTAGGAAGTGTTACTTCTTCACAAGAAGCTCCCAAACTCTCAAAATCACCTGTGGCATCTTTTGTAGCTGTGGAAACTTCTGAGCTTAAGCCTTCAGACGTAGTCATTTCTTTTATAATTCCAATTTTTCTGCCTTCAATTCCATCTTCGATATTTTCCAAATAATCTACATTATTGTTATCAATTGTGGTATCATCATTAGCATCTTGACCTGCAATTACGTTTAATAAAAATGCAGAATCTTTTACAGTTTTTGTCATTGGACCAATCTGTTCAATACTATTTGCATAGGAAATCAAACCATATCTGCTGATTAATCCATATGTTGGTTTTAGACCTACAACTGAACAAAAACTAGCAGGGTTTCTAACAGATCCCCCAGTATCAGAACCTAGTGATGCAAGACACTCATTTGCAGCAACAGATGCAGCACTTCCACCTGAGGATCCTCCTGGAACATAGTCCAGATTCCAAGGATTTTTTGTAGGACCAAACGCACTAAATTCCGTAGTTAGCCCCATAGCAAATTCATCCAAATTCGTTTTACCCATAATCACTACATCTTCATTTTGTAAACGATTTACCACGGTGGAGGTGTAAGGGGCGATGAAATTTTCTAATATTTTTGAAGCACATGTGGTTTTAGTACCGGTAATGCAAATGTTATCTTTGATTGAAATTGGAAATCCATAACACTGACCAATTTTATCTCCCGATGATATTTTTTTATCAATGAGTTTTGCATCATTTAGTGCAGAATCATTTAACGACAGATATGCATGTACATCCCCATCTACATCCTTAATTCGTTGTAGAATTTCAGCGGTAAATTCTTCAACAGTAAATGTTCCAGATTTCACATCTTCAATATATTGTAGAATGGAAGTATTCAGATTCATCTAATTCATCTTTGGTGCACGAACATAATGTTCTCTGAAGTTCTTTAATGATTCAATTAGTTTTTTATCATTTGGAATAAATTCATCTTTTCGTAATTCATTTAAGGATTTTTGTTGAGAAGTAATTTCTTCAGATGATAGATCAATTTGATCCAAAATATCAAAATATTCAAGCATTTTTTTTACACGACTTACATGTCCACCATGTTCTTCTAGATCAATTTTCATTAATTCTGCTACTCGGATTATTTCTTCTTCATCAACCAATTTTTTTACCTAATCGTTTGATCAATGACTAAAATATAATATAATATAATATGCAACATTTACACATATGAAATTAATTTTATCAATAATTTTATCATTATTCATAATAACGATAATTCCTGGAATACACGCCGAATCCGTACCAGATTGGGTCAAAAATACTGCAGGATGGTGGGCAACTGATGCAATATCTGAAAAAGAGTTTGTTAATGCAATAGAATTTTTAGCAAATAGCGGAATTATTGTCGTTGAATCCGTAAATTCATCAAAATCGAGTGAATCCGTACCAGATTGGGTCAAAAATACTGCAGGATGGTGGGCAACTGATGCAATATCTGAAAAAGAGTTTGTTAATGCAATAGAATTTTTAATCGAAAACAGCGTAATTACGTTAGTCAAAGATTGTAAATTTTATGAGGATGAGTATTTACATTTAGGAAATACAAATAGATGGTTTGAGAAAACAGGTCCTCATTATGAATCACAACTCAAACTAAAAGAAATTTTTTGTGATGTAAGATATACGGAGGATTATTTTAAAAGTAAACAAGAAAAAACACAAGTAAACTACCAAATCAATTCTCATTCATTTAGAGGTGATGAATTTTCTTTAGAAAAACCAGATAATACATTTAGAATTTTCGTGGTTGGAGGCTCAACAGTTCAAGGATGGGGCGTTACTGAACAAGAAACAATTTCACACATATTGCAAAAAGAGCTTAATGAATTATCAATTAATAAAAAATTTGAAGTAATTAATGCAGGTTTTGGAGGTGCGTGGTCAAAAGATGAAGTAAAATTAGTAGAAAATAAAATTATTAAATTTAATCCAGATTTGATAATCGTTTATGATGGATGGAATGATGCGTTAAAACAAATTGGAAACCAAATAGGTTATGATTCCGATGCAACAGTTAAAAATTGGAAAGATAGATGGGAGGATACATGTGAACTTTCAAAACAGTATGATACACCTATTATAATTTCATTACAGCCAACACTCTACACGGGAGAAAAACTCGTATGGACCGATTATGAAAGAGCTCTTTATGTAGAATTTAGCATAGAATATCATAATTCAATTCTTGAAA
>JAOLYM010000002.1 GCA_028343435.1 Candidatus Nitrosopelagicus sp. | reverse complement strand
ATTAATGCCGCATCATATACGAATCTCCTATATTTTTCACTCTTTTCATACTGTTTTGCGCATTTTTCGTGCCTAACTCCTACTCCTTTGTGCCATTCAGCAAGAGAATTTTCAGGAATTGTTTCCTCACAATGAATGCATGTGCCCTTGTATTTCATTCGGATTAATACCCAAGTTAGAGAAGCAGTACCAATTTGATTTTCATATGATGTTTGTTTTAGCCATACGCCTGTTTTGCGAGGTGCAGTAGGTGATTTGTCTACTGGAGACATGTCAGAGAAATACATCCCTGACTAAAGTAGTTTTTTTGGCAAATGGTATGCACAGTATGCATACTCTTTTGGAGAGATTTATCATCAAATTTTGGTCATAATTAGCATGAATAGAGATTCGATAAGAAAAGAAGAATTTTCGCAAACCGAGAGTGAATTTGAAAATTTTGGTCAGGATTCTAGAAAAAAATCAATCATTGAAAGTATCACGGACATCGTAGTCGGCTTTTTGATGTATCTTCCGATAAATTTTTTCGTGCTTCCGATGTTTTCAGACCAAATTGCAAACCAAGAGATAGTAGGATTTTTACAAATAACTGTGGTCTTTACGATGGTGGCATTTGTCAGAAAGTATACCATAAGAAGATGGTTTTCAAAGATGCAGTTTTAGATTAAAAATTCTGATGCCCATCTTCCCTCGTCGGTGAGATGAATCCATCTGTTGCGGCCAACCTTTTCAGTTCTGACATAACCCCATACGTTTTCTAACGGAGAGATTATGTTTTTGTCAAGACTTGCAAATGTTGCCTGGGATTGATTTCCAATTCTAGCATTGACCTCAATAATTTTAGCTTCTATTACCTTTTCAGCTAAATCCTTTTTCTTTATCTTGGAAACTCTTTTTCCATTTTCCTCGTGCTCTTTTATTATTTTTAATGCAGCTATCTGCTTTTGTGGTGGCGTCTGGATTTGGTATGTCGGCAGGTCAGAAATTGTTTCAATGCCGGTTGTTTGTGGCTCGGAGATCTTTGTATGATGGTAATCTTTTGCCTGTGCATAAAATGGATGAAGGTTTGTTCTGTCATTAAAGATCATTGTTGCCATCATCACTCCGACTGCATGAATCTTTGATCCGCTTGCTACATTCAGATAGATGTCGTGTTCCCGGTCTTGTAAGATTATTTGCTTTACGACACGAACAATGTCAAACAGCTTGTATCTGTCCGCATTTGCCTCTTTTACCTCGATGTTGTTCTTTTCAAGAATTTTTCTGACTTTTTCCAAAAAAGGACGAGCCTTGTCAGATGAACGCTGGTCATGTCCAATAAGCCAGATCTTGTCTGCGCGCATCTTCTTTGCAGGAATGACAATCCTGTCTATCTCAAAGCCTACGGGAGCTATGTGAACTCGAAGTTTTAGATTACTTGACATAGTATGTACAGTATGCATACTAATGCCGTGTTGAATAATAGGTTTTCTGTTAAATCTACTATATGGAAAAACTGGCTCCGTATATTTTGGCAGAAAACTGCACGGAGCCGGTTCCAATTAAAAGAATTACATTTTTGCTCGGAGCAATAGTCCTAATCACTCTAGTCCCTGCAGCATTTGCAGAACAACACGAGTTTGTTAACACTCTACCAAATTATCTGGAAATTGAACAAGGAGATGTTATTTTTCTAAAGAATTTAACAAATTCTACAATTAATCTTCGTCATACCGGCGGATTGTTTTCCTCCGGAGAATTATACACAAATGGTACCTGGACTGGTAACATGCCGTACGAAGCAGGAACATACGAATGGGTCAACACAAACTCAACAGGTACAATTGTCATAAAACCACAAATTATCATACAAGATGCAACAGTTACAATTTCAGGAAATCAGTTAGAAGGAAATGTTGGAAGTAAAATAAAAGATATTCCGGTTGCAGTGACAACAATTTCTCCAACATACCAGGCGCAAAATATTGTAGTAAAGACTTCAAACAATGGAGATTTTGAAACTACACTAAATTTAGATGAAGTTGGCACACATGACGTCATTGTTTCATACGATGGAAAGTCTATCGGTAAATTTTCCCAACAGGTAACTGAAAAAGGTGTAAGAGAGTATGCAGGAGTAGACATTTTAGAATTAAGATTATCACTTCTTGAGACGCTGGAAAGAATTTTGGAGATTATCTTTGGCAAGTAACTGGGGACTGTATGCATTTGTTTTTTTGGTTTGCTCCGGTTTAGTAAAACCAAAAAGAATCATGGAGGCAATCTTTGGCAAGTAGATGGTGGTTATTCATTGGAGTATTTTTAATCTGTTCAGGAATTGGAACTCCTGCAGGAATCATAATTTTAGTAATTTATTTTTACGAGGATATTAGAAAACATTTCAGATTTTCCCAGTATAACGACAACACATACAACAATACATACAATGTTAACAATCTGAACGTCCATTCTGATGACAAGGATCATTCTGGTGATGATGACTTTGATACTCCAATTGATCACATGTCAAAAGATACCAGGGAGGATATGAGATAATGCATCACACAGAACATGATGTTCTAACAGAGTACGAATACCGGGTTGTGGAAGAATTAGTAAAGTATGGTACAGAAGGTACTAAACATTTAACCAATTTTTGTTTTGAACGACAATGGCATTTGTCTGAAAAGGCCAGTATTAGTGCTACAAAATTATTCTATGCTAGTTTGTTTAACAACCCAAAAGACGCAAGATGGGCAATTGATAGAATTTTAGAAATTCCATATGAATATCAGATAGATTCTTTGCTTCATCTTGGATACAGTTTGGCCGTCCTGTATCAACACATGATAGAGCATGACCCAAGTTTGGATGAAAAAATGAGAAATGTCTACGCAGAGTGGATAAAGGGGTTGTAATGAACGATGATTCTTTTGATAATAGGGTTATTGATATTTGGAATAATTGCGGTGCTGGTATACTTTTGGTACATTACTATTCCAGTAATAACACTGATTGCAGTCTCCTGGTGGTGGACAAGCAAACCTCAGATTGCATGTCCTGGGTGTGACAAAAAATATCGAAGAAAGGGAGGCCTAGCAGACCATATGGAGTCATGTGACACATATCAATACCGTATCGAGGAAGAAAAGAAAAGAAAGGCAGAATGGAGGAAAGCAGAACGTAAACGACGAGATGAGGAGTGGGAACGAGAACAACAAAAACGTAAACAAGAAGAAGATTTTCGGAACAAACGAAATGATTGGAAAAAGAATTGGAAAGATGCGAGGAAATGGGATTTTACCGAAGAGGAGTTTTGGAAAATTCAAGAAGATATTGATGAGCGAAAAGATCATGCTACAAAAAAGCTTTGGGATAGATACTGGGCAACAAGTAATGATTCCCTACAGGAAAAGATTCAAGAAAAGATTGATGATATTGAAGAGGAGTTTGATGACGAACAGGATACACTGTGGGAGCATGTTTGGGATTATGACTGGTATGAACCAAGTGAAAAAGAAAAACGAGCAAGAGAAAATTATGAAAAAGCAAAACAAGAATACAAAAGATCCACAGGAAGAGACTGGCATAAAGATGATTGGGAGAAAGCATGGGAAGATGCATTCAAGGATCTGTTAGGAGATACAGTTGACCTAGATGAGTGTTATGAGATTTTGGGCCTTCCAGAGGATGCAGAATTCTCCCAAGTAAAGAAACGCTATAGAGAACTAGCATTGAAACATCATCCGGACAGATGCCAGGATAAAAAAGAGGCAGAAAGAAAGTTTAAAGAAATTGCGGCAGCCTATGAAAAAATCAAAGAATCAGTAGAGGTTAATGCGACTAGTAAGGCTTAGATATAGTATTGTATGTATAGTATGCATACTGTTGACGTGAATGATAATAGGGTTATTCACTAATTACCTTTCAATGAGCGAATGTAAAAGATGTTTCAAAGACAGTAAAAAACACAGCAAGAATCTTTGGAGACTACACCAGGAAGTAAAACCATGTTTGCTCTGTAACAAAGACAGTGGTAAACACGGTGAAAAGCTTTGGGAGATGCATCAAACAGTTTTGGCACTTGGTTCACAAGGTGAAAAGCTAAGACCAGTGACAATTGGATTTGGCCCAACAACTGTTGCCAGGGTTCACAAATGGAATACCGTCAGAGTAAACGGAAAAGATTCTCCATACCATATGGAGTTTATTCCAATCAACATGCATTGTACTGGTTGCAGAGATAAGATGGCTGCAAAAGAGATTGACGTGGCAGATGTTCTTGATGGACTCTGTTTCAAATGCTTCTGTGAGCAGACAGACCAGGAATATACGTGGCATAGCGTTCCATGGTGGGCAGTAAATGGTGGAAAGTTCAACAAAGGTGACAATAAATGAACAAGTCCGACAGAAAAAGATTCAACAATGTGGAAGCCAGTCTTACCAAAATAACACAGGAACTAACATACGAAAATGAAAAAACCGACAAAAGGTTGGTGAGGATGAGATTCGTGGGGATAACCTTCGACCCAGATTCCTACTCTTACGGAGAAGGCCAACTAAATGACGCATTAGACCACGGGTACAAGATGATTAGAGACTATCCTACTGGGGCAGGAGTCGTAATCGCATTGGGACTTTACAAAAACGGAGCTGTGTGACTGGAAATGCCCCTTTCTTTTTTTATTTTTTCAGAAATGGAGACCTGGCGTACATGAGATGTAAACAGTGTGAGAAGATAGTTCGATATCCCAGTACATCATCAAAATTAATTCAAATATGCGGATTTTGCAGGAGAGAGATTAATGATTAAAAGACTCGTCAACCATAATGGGCTTAGAGGAGTATAGAAATGAAGAAGAAACTCAAGAAAATCGATAGAGTAGTCAAAGGTTTGAGTGATAGATATTTTCCAGCCGCATTTGCTATTTCTGAAGATTTGACAAAAAAGTTGAACCTACCACGAGTTATCCAGGAGGATGCCATGAGGATTTACAAGAAAATTCACAAGAAAAAGATCAGCGGCAGGACAACCAGAATAATGATAGTAGCATGCGTTTATGCTGCAATAAGACATTCCCCTAACGCTTCAAGAACGCTATTGGATTTAGAGAGAGTATCTAATTTTAAGAAAAAATCCATTCAAACATCTTATAGAAAGATACACAAAGAATTGGATTTAGAGCCGGGATTGCCGGATCCAAAGCAAAAGATTGGAAAGATTGGAAATTCTTTGGGCCTTTCTCCTATCAAGACAGAATTGGTGATGAGAACGGCAAGAAAAATTCTAGATGCGGCCAAAAAAGCAAATGTGGTGAGCGGAAAAAATCCCAACGGATTGGCAGCTGCGGCAGTCTATACCGCATGTAAATTACATAAGGTTTCAAAGACACAGCGCGAGATAGCAGATGCGGCAGACATTACAGAGCTAATTTTAAGGCAGAGAAAGAAGGAATTGGTGAATTTGCATGAGTGATGCAATGAAAGAAACATGTCCTGACTGCAAGAGAACAAACATTGCTGAAATAATGTATGGCTATCCTAGTTCAAAATTTTTAGATGAATTGAAAAAAGATGAGAATAAAGGAAAATATCAGTTAGGTGGATGTTGCATCTCAAATGATGATCCTGCATTTTCATGTAATGATTGTGGATTTCTTTTTGGAAATAGAGAGGATGAAGAAAATGAATGAAGAAGTGGAAAATATTCTAACAATTCTCAAGAAAACTCCATTGTCATATTCTGATTTGAAAACTAAAGCTGGCTATGGAAGGGATAGTTCTAGAGAGTTTGTTAATTTGATGAAACTAGGAGTGAGATTAAATTTTATACACAGAGATCCTGATTCAAGATTATACTATGCTTAACTGAGTCTTTTACTTTTCTCTTTCAATAATACTTGCGACTAACTGAATCATCATAGAAAACTCCTCAATGTTTCCCTTACAGATTTCCAACATCTCGTCTCTCTCAGGCGAGGCTGGCTGTTTTTGTACATTCTCAACTATTCCAGTCTCCCGTACACGATTAGTCTCAAACCATTCCTGTAAAACCTTCAAGTCATTAGCAGAATCTTCTTGCATGAATGTACATTTCACTCCTAGCTAAATAATCTTCATTTGAAATACCTATAACCAAACCATACACATACAATGATGGAAGAGCTTTAGTAATTTTCTTGTAAAAGAACTGAAACTACTGTCTCTGCTCACATTTTTCAAAAATAGTTTATAGCAAACGCTTGTTAAAAATTTAGAAAAACAAAAGGGGCCGCATTTTTGTTAAAGGTTCTAGATTAGGGCTTCTGCTTTAGCTTTATCTGAACCACATATTCTCATAACTGTGATACCTGTATCAGGAGATGTTCCTTTAATCGCATAACGTCCGTTCTTTAGTTGAACGACTTTAGGATCCTTGATCTCTACTTTCTTTCTGGCCTTCACATCATATGCTTCTACCATGATATACCACACCATCCAGAGTATTTGAAATAAAATTATGAGAGAAAGTTATCTTAGAGCTTTAATTTTTTGACAATTCTCAAGTTTTGTTATATATGAGCATCCAAAAGTCATTCATTTCAAGGAAATATCCTGCCTTTTTCCATATTTTTCATATATAGAATAAGTTTGAATAATCATCATCTGTTTTTTAATAAAATCTAAATGTAAAATAGCAAATGATTGATTCGTCAATTTGTGAGTTTTGTAAAAAGAAACATGCATCAAAATCCTTTCATTGCAACCATTGTCTAAAGCCACACAAAATTTGTGCATCCTGTATTCTAAAAAACAAAACAAAGATGAATTTACGTAAAGTTCACAAGACAACTATCTTTGATAGTAACTTGGAAAAATGGGCATAGAGAATTCTAGAGAAATATCCAGTGTTGTAATCTCTGATGTTTAGTTTTTTGTAGGATCACCGCTAAGGATATTCAAGACATGTTCAACAACATCTTCTCTTCCACCTTGATGGTAGTCATCCCTTACCGGATTTGAGGCCATGCTGACAAATACCAAATGATTTTTTCCTGCAGGAAAAGTCATTCTTGTTAGTTTTTCAAATGCTGCAACAGCATATTGTCCTTGACCAATTTTTGGGGATAGTTGTTTTCGTGCCTTCCATGAAGTTGCTGCACGTTTTAGTGATTCAGATGTTTCTTCATCACTAAGATAGTTACGGATTCCAGCTCTATGCATTACTGCCTTGATTTCTCCTTCCGTATCAGCCACAATGCAGTTTCTTATGTTTGGATCAGAGTCCATTATTCGTTTCATGGTTGCATCATATTTCATGGGATCGTATAGGTCATCGTGAGATTTAGGTTTTTATCACTGGCCATACTAGCACAATCGTTGATTCCATGAACACGCAGTTCATGGGTGGGAGAGAAATTTTCAGTTTCTCTTCCACACTATTATTTTACTAACTAGTTTGAATGTACAAAATTACGCAAATGGTAACAAACATTGAGATTATTGCAATTCCACGAAGATTAACAATTTTGTTTTCTTCATCTTCAGACATTATTTTTTCCAGCCCGAGGTCCAGTTTTTCAATGAGCATTTTGCTAATTCACTTCTAGAATGATCTTTTAGTTTGCGTCCACATTTTGGACACTCCATCTTCATGTATTTGCTCATGTGTTAGATACGTCATCAACTAGGATAATCTTTTCCTTTATCAGATATTGTAACGCCTGTAACAGCTCCTTTTCTGAAATGCTATCTTCGGCATACCAAACAAAGATGTTTCTAACCCAGTCAGGAATCTTACTTTCTTCGCCTATTACACTGATGGTAGTTTCTGCAGTTTTGTGTGTGCAAATATCTCGATGTATCTCTCTGCACATACTCATTATGTTTACTAGATAATCACCAGAAGAATCATTGTTAGACAACTCAAATGGAAACTCAAACATTCCATCTGAATCACTGGTAAGAAAGAAATCAGAAATGACCGTTCCATTTGGACTTGAGATCTTTACACTTAGTAAAACATCTGAAGTTGCTGCATCATCATACTCAACCCAGCCGGTTATTGCTAAATCATCACCAACTGAATAAACAAAATTTTCATCAATTGTTAAGATTGGCTGCGAAATGTGAGTTGAATACGCATCTTGAGCTCCAACTATCGTAATTGTCGCAATTATGAATAAGAAAAAGATCTTCATCATAATTTACTCTGGTAAACTAAATAATTTAAAGATGGAAACGGCTTTCACCTTTTTCAAAGCTACTCACCATCTCCGTAACCACAACGGCCTAATCTAGACCGCTGACTGACGAAGACAGTGATCAGAATAGGTCAATTACCATATTTTAGTTTTAAATCAGGCGCCACTAATGCTGTCTGTCAATTCCATAAAATATGCAATGACAAAATTTAGTGCCTGAAATGCGACAAATCCTATACCAAAACACAGTACAATTTTTTTTGGTAATGATATCTTATTCCACCAGGAAAGAGTCTTTTTTGATGGTGTATTACACGATGAGCAATAATCACCATGTTCGGCTATTTTTATGCCACATTTTTGACAGAACATACCATACATTATTCCATACTTAAATTAAGAATTTCGAGAATGTGCCTATTTTTTTCGCATACTATATTTAGAGTAAATGCGGATCGAATACATTGTCTAAATACCAAAATCAGCCAATTAACGTAAACTTCGGAAAGGCTAAAGGAGTAGTTTTAGGATTAATTGTTTTAATTATAATTGGAGTTATGGTCGGTTCTGCAGTATCAATTGTAGATGCAGGATTTAGAGGCGTACTACTTCACTGGAACGCCGTAGATTTAGTTGACCCACCACTAGAGGAAGGACTGCATTTTATAGTTCCATTCCAAGATTCAGTTGTTCCACTTGAGGTTCGTACCCTAAAGTATACAAAAGCAACAACGTCGGCATCACAGGACTTGCAGACAGTGTCAACTGAGATTACAGTAAACTATCATCCAGACCCAACTCGTGTTAACTATCTGTACAAAGAAGTTGGTTTAGACTATGAGAATCGTATCATTCAACCAACTGTAGAGGAGGTTGTAAAACAGGTAACAGCCAACTATAACGCTGAAGAGTTAATCACAAAAAGACCGCTAGTAAAACAAGACATTCAAAATGAGATTTCTGAACGTCTTGCTGACTTTAACATTACAACTGAAATTGTATCAATTACAGATTTCCAGTTCTCAGTATTATTTGCACAAGCAATTGAATCTAAAGTAGAGGCAGAACAACGCGCACTAAAAGCAGAAAATGATTTGGTGAGAATTGAGGTAGAAGCAAGACAGTTTGAAGCACAATCATTTGGTATTGCAGAAGCAAATATTGCAGAAGCAAGAGGTGAAGCAGAAGCAATTAACATTATCAACCAAGCACTTGCAAACAACCCATACTATCTAGAATGGCTCAAGATTCAGAAATGGGATGGAATACTACCGCTAGTTACTGGCGGTGATGGAGCAACTCCATTTATTGAAATTCCAACAAATAACCAAAGACCTTAGTTCTTAGGTTTATCTCTCAAGTTATCGTACATTGATAAAAATTGGTCAGGTTCGTTTCTACGATAATGTTTAGCTAAGCGATTAATCTCTGCATCAGATAATGTTTCACCTTTGTTTTCGTTAAACTCTTTGATTATCTCAAACTGTGTTTTTTTGATGTTATACCTTCTCAAGGTTCTATTGATTGAACCATTTGCCAGGATATCAAAAATCACATATCTGTATACCAGATAACCAGATATGCCCAAAATTGCGACTATTGAGATTGGAATTATCCAAGCATATACCATGATTATGGTTAGTCAAAAGAGTATTTCATTGTTATCCGTTAGAAAGGTTTTAGTTTGAATCAAAATTGATAACTTCTATTGGTTTGCACGCCAACAGGAGATTAATTTCTCTGCCTGAAGAGACGACAAACGTTGTCTTTTCAGGATTTCTTCTATTTCAAATGAATGATTCTAAATAGGCAATGTGTGTTGTATTATTTGCTGATGATTATAGATTAGACGAGGTTCTCTCTGACTTCCTCAAACAGTGATGAGATAAAGTTCATTTGAACGCCGAATTATGAAGCACGAAAAATTTTTGAGGGTGAATTTGCATAGCATTTTAAGCAAAAAATGCATATTTCAATCATGAAACTTTTTGGGCCATTGATTGCCATTGTTTTTGTTTCTTTGATTACCCCAGCATTTGCTGAGATGAACATAGATGTTGTAGTTGACGGGTTGAACAACCCATGGGAAATGGTTTTTGCACCAAACGGAGACATTTACTTTTCAGAAAGAGACGGACGTGTATGGAAAATTCAAAATTTTGGAGAGGCCAAAGTAGTCCAAACATTCCCAAAGAGTGGATCATATGAGGGAGGAACGCTTGGTCTTGCCTTACATCCAAATTTTGAAGAAAATAAGAAAATTTACATTTATCAAACAAATTTAGAACTGGAATTTTTTCAAAACAAAGTTTTTAGCTTTACAGTTGAAGGAGATGAACTAATAGATGTGCAGACAGTGATAGATGACATACCTGGTGCACCATGGCATGACGGTGGAAGAATTGCGTTTGGTCCTGATGAAAAATTATACATAACAACAGGTGATGCAGTTAATCCTGGATGGTCACAAGATCTAACATCTCTTGCAGGAAAAATTTTAAGAATTAATTCTGATGGTACAATTCCAGATGATAATCCATTTGATTCAAGTGCAATTTTTTCTTATGGTCATCGTAATCCACAAGGAATTGCATGGAATGATGATGGTTTACTTGTATCATCAGAACATGGACCATCTGGAGAAATGGGATATGGACATGATGAGATTAACGTAATTGTAAAGGGCAAAAATTATGGTTGGCCAAAAGTTGTAGGTGATTCATCTGACGAAAGTTATGTAAATCCAATCATTCACAGCGGTGAACAAACATGGGCACCAAGCGGAATGGTGTATTACAGTTCAGATAAAATTTCTAGTTTAGAAGGAAAATTTTTGGTTGGAGCGTTAAGAGGAGAGCATTTGATGGTAGTTGATGTTGCAGATGATGGTTCATTAATCAGCACAGAAAAAATGTTTGAAGGTGATTTTGGTAGAATTCGTACCGCACAGATTAGTCCTGATGGAGTTTTGTATTTGCTAACAGCAAATGGAGACAATGATAAGATAATTCGCATCTCTGAAGCACCGCTAGAAGAGGTTACAAAATTTACGTCTAATGAATCAGGAGATAATCTAACTGTAATGTATGCGATAGTTGGAATTGTTATTGTAGGAATAATTGCTGCTATTGTAATAAAACGAAGAAGATGATTATTCTCCTTCTAGTTCTTTGACTTTTGTGAAGCAAGTTTCAGATTCTGCATCTTGACCCTTGTGCTTTAGAAGTTCTGCCTTGTTATACCATGCATCTGCATAACCAGGTGATACCTCAATTGCCTTTTCATAACTAGAAATGGCATCATCATATTTTTCTAATTGTGTTAATGCAACACCTCGGTTATACCAGATAAGAGAATCATTACCATCAATGGTTGCTGCCTTATCATAACATGTTACAGCATCTTCATACTTTTCTAACTCTACTAGTGAAATTCCTTTGTTTAGATAAGTTTCAGAAGTTTCTATAATTTTTAGAGCCTTGTCATAAAATTCTATAGCCTCTTTATGTTCATCGTAATCTGCTGAGAGAACTCCTTCATTTACTAGAGCTTTTGCGTCTGCTTTGGTTAATCCCATCAAGATTAATTATCGTAATTTTAGATAAGGATTTCTAAATTTTTAAAGTATTTTTAATTAAATTTGAAGCAAATTTTGCACTATCAAAATAAAGATGACAGTATGATGCTATTGTGTTATATTCAGTTATTGCATCTTTATGTGATAAAATTCCTTCACCAATTTTTAAATCATAAAGAAATTTTGAATCTTTTGGTACATTAATTATTTTTGAATAGTGAAATTCATGTGCACGAAAATTACGTGGTTTGGATAAAATACAATTTGAATTAATTTTTCCCTCAGTATAATTTAATGTCATTTTTTTTGTCATTATAGTATCTACATCAAATAGACCAACCATTTTTGATTTTTTCTTTCCATAAGTAATTGAGTTCGTAAGATACATGAGTCCGCCACATTCAGCATAAATTGATGTTCCGTTTTCAGCATTACTCTTTATAGATTTCTTCATTGACGAGTTTTTTGCTAGTGATGAAGCCAAAATTTCAGGAAAACCACCACCAAGATAAATTAAATCACAATTTGGTACTTTTTTGTCATTAATTGGACTAAAAAATTTTATTTTTGCACCTTCACGTCTTAATGCTTCAATATTATCATGATAATAGAAATTAAATGAATTATCAAGAGCAATAGCAACTGAGATTTTTGATTTTGTGGTTTTTACAGGTTTAATTTTATTTAAAGAGGATGCTGTTTTACAAATTTTTTCAATTAAATTAAAATCAAGATAATCTGAAATCTCTTTTGAGATTTGTCTAATTTTATTATGAAGATCTTTTTGTTCACGTACAGGAATTAATCCTAAATGTCTTGATTCTAAATTAGATGAGGGGTTTTTTGGAATGACACCGATTATTGGAATTTTTAAATTTAATAATGCAGCCCGGCAAAGATCTTCATGTTTTTTACTTCCAATTTTATTTAAGATAATTCCCGATATTCTTGAATTTTTATGAAATTTTGTAAATCCTAATGCAGTTGCAGCAATTGAACGAGAAGTTTTACTTGCATCAAGAATTAAAATTACAGGTGATTCAAGCAATGTTGCAACATGATGTGTACTTGCAAGATTTGATTTCCCGCCAAAACCGTCATAATAACCCATTACACCTTCAATAATCGAGATATCTGATTTTGAATTTCTTGTAAAACTTTCAATTAATTCTTGTTTCCCCATTAACCAAACATCTAGATTTTTAGTTTCATTTTTTGAAATAGAACTCAGGTAACTTGGATCAATGTAATCAGGTCCAACTTTGAATGGTTGTACTGAAAAACCTCTTTTTTTTAAACCGTAAATTATTGCACTAGTGATGGATGTTTTTCCAACGCCACTAGTGGAACCTGCAATTACTAATCTTGGAACTCTCAATTTCTTTTGTTAATGTTGTTTTTTATTTAAATGGATTTAATTGAATATTTACAATGTTTTTACTAGATGATTTTCTTGTGTAGATATGAGTAAAGATGGATTAGTTATTGTTTATACAGGAAATGGAAAAGGTAAAACCACCGCGGCATTAGGTCTGGCAATAAGGGCAGTTGGTTATGACCACAAAGTGTGTATGTTACAATTCATCAAAGGATCATGGCATTATGGAGAAATGGATTCTTCAAAGAAATTAGAACCAAATTTCGAATTAATTGCAATAGGAAAAGGATTTGTTGGAATACTAGACGACAATAGCCCTAGAGAAGAGCATGAAAAATACGCTGCAGAAGCATTGAGAATTTGTAGAGAGAAAATTAATTCAGGAAATTATAATGTAGTTATACTTGACGAAGTAAACTATGCAATCAATTTAGGTTTGATAGATGTTCAAGAAATTATAAAATTAATTAAAGAAAAACCTTCCAATTTGGATCTTGTTTTAACAGGAAGAGATGTAAAAGAAGAGATTGTAGAATTAGCAGATTTAGTTACAGAGATGAAAGAGATCAAACATCCATTCAAATCTGGAATAAAGGCAAAGAAAGGAATTGATTTTTAACCTTAGCAGATAGAGAAAAATTAGAAATGGTATCAGATACACAAGAATTACCAGAAACTGGTGAGATTGTAATTGCAACGGTAACAAAAATTAGTGACCATGGTGCTTACGTCACATTAGATGAATATAACAAAATTCAAGGATTTTTACATGTTTCAGAAATTGCTCCAGGGTGGGTACGTAAAGTAAACAAGTATGTGAGAGAAGGAGAAAAGAAAGTATTACTAGTAAAAAAAGTCGAAAGTGGTAGAAAAGAAATTGATCTATCATTAAAACAGATTTCAAAAGATCAAAGAAAAAAGAAACTTCTTGATGTTAAAAGATTTGAAAAAGAACAGGGAATTTTAAAAAATATTCAAGAGAAATCAGAATTAACTACAAAACAAATTGAAGATTTAGAAGATAAATTTGTATCAAAATATGATTCAGTTTACGATGCAATGTTGAATATTGCAATCAAAGGTAGTGCCGAGATAGAAGATTTGAAACTGCAGAAGAAAGTAGTGACAACTATTGAAGATATTTGTTCAAAAATGAAACTTCCATCAGTAGAGTTAAGAGGAATTTTAGAAATTTCAAATAATCAATCTAACGGAGTTGAACTAATCAAAAAAACATTAAAAGATGCAGAAAATGTTGAAGATGCAAAAATAGAGATAACATATTTGGGCGCACCAAAATACAGATTAAGTTTAGTTTCTCAAGATTTTAAAACTGCTGAAAAATCATTAAAGCCGATTTTAGAAAAAATTGAGAAAAGTGTGAAAAAGCAAAACGGAGTTTATATTTTTACACGAGAAGAATCGATAAAAATTGGTGAAGGATAATGCGTTTTCAATTAAGAAAATGTGCTGAATGTGGAGAATATACGCTAAAAGAAATATGTAAAAAATGTGATCAAACTACTAAAAGCGTTCATCCTGCAAAATTTTCTCCAGATGATAAATATCTAAGATATAGAATTGCCAATAAAGAATAACATTATCTATATTCTCCACCACAATCACCAATTGATGTAAAAAGATCATTTGCCTTTGATGTAACAGATTTTATCTTTTCATAGTCATCATTTTGTAATTGTAGTGAAAATGTTTTGGTGTTTTGTCCAATATGATCAGATAAGCCTAATCTTGAACCAATTATGGTGCCAGCGACTACAGGTCTATCTAAAACAAAACGTGTTGCAACATTTGCAATTTTTACATTATACTTTTTTGCAATCTCGTCTAATACAACAAGTAATTCTTGAAATAATTTCCAACCACCCCATGCATTAATCATATTCATATATTTTTGAAGGCTAAATGTGTCAAGATCTGATTGTGTTGGTTCTGATGTAGCAAGGTATTTTTCGGTGAGTAATCCACCTAGTAAAGTTCCATATGCTAATAATTTTATATTATGATTTTTACAAAATGATGCCATTTTTACATCTGGACGTTGATCAATTATTGAATATTGAACTTGATTTGAGATTAATTCTATTCCATTATCATTCATTATTTGCATTCGTTCTGTATCAAAATTAGTCAATGCAAGATGAGATATTTTACCATCATCACGAAGTTTTGTCAATTGGTGTAATGCATCAATGTAACTTGCATCATTATAATCCCACCAATGAAACTGAATCACATCAATTACATCTACATTCATCTTTTTCATAGATTGATCTATGTAATGTTCTACAATAGATCCTGTCATTGGTCCAGGGTTAGGAACAAATTTTGTAAAGCCTTGAACTTTTTCTAGTTCATTTTTTCCTTTCTTTTTTTCTAATTCATTTCTAAAATCACCATAAAATGATTCAGCAGGTCCATAGATATCTGCCATGTCCCAAGTATTGAATCCATTTTCATTATACTCTAACATTTGTGATATAGCTGAATCATGATTAATTTGGCCATGTCCACCAGCTACTTGCCACATTCCATTTAGGATTCTACAAATTGAAAAATCAGGTGTAAGTTGAATGGTTTCTATTTCAGACAATAACTAATCTAGAAATGTATGATAATTTAGCATAATCGCTTGATTCAAAAAAATAAACTGATATCAATTTCTAAACATTATATACACTTCAATTCTATCTTCATTAATTGGATTTATTCAAAAAAAAATCTAAAACTACGACCGATTTAGTATGTAAAATATGTAAGATGGAATTTTCTAATCCTGAAAGAACAATGAGACATATGATTAAAGCACATTCAAAACCACAAAAAGTAAAGAAAAGACTTGGCAGTGGAAAATATGATTAAATTATTATTTTAACTTAATTCAATGCTTTCTTTATTGCATTTTGTAACGCATCTCGATGCTCTTCAATTATACCTCGAATCTCAAATGTATCTACATAACCACCAGCTGATGCTCTAGTAGCTTTTAACAAATAATGTAATGTGGCCTCCTCAATTTTTCCCACATAGTATCCATAAAGAAAATCAAGTTCATTTTCACATTTCCAAACTTTTTTTGTTTCTAGAAATGTTTCTTTGATTTCTAAAGGTATTTCTTGAATTCTTCTTGAAATATAGTCATTTAATGATTTTAGGATTGATGTATCTGTAATCACAGTCAGTATTATTTACAAACGGTTAATCAAGATAGCTGAAATAGATTTAACTTTAGTAGTTTAGAAATTTTTTTTATAAGATGTCTTCACAAAGTACAATTCTCAAATCATTCCCAAAGGAGTTTTCTCCAAGACCACTTCAAGAAAAATTAATAGAAGAAATTCAAGAAAAAATAGATTCAGGTGTTCGAGTTGTCTTACTTTCAGCCCCAACAGGAATTGGTAAATCACTCATTGCTGCAAGTGTTGCAGGATATTTTGGCAGTTCATTTGTTGTAACAGCATCAAAGCATTTGCAGGATCAATATACCAAGGATATGCCGTGGTTTAAACCAAACAAGGGAATGCCAAATTTTGCATGTCATAAAATGATGGAAAAACATGGAATAGATTTGACAGAGACAGATTTTGCTATACAAAACAAATGGACCTGTGACATGGGTACGTGTTTTGATAAAAAAACAAAAAAAGAATGTAAATACAAACCAAAACTTACTGAAGTTGCAGAAGGGAAAAGAAAACCAGATGACTGTTTATACTATTTACAAAAATACCAAAGTTTGATTTCTTCACATTCCATATGGAATTATGCCTCTTACTTTCAAATGATGAAGTATCAAAAAGAAAAATACGCTCAATATCTAAATAAAAAAGTTGCAATATTTGACGAAGCACATAGAATTGAAGATCAAATAATTCAATTTGTTGGAATCGATATTTATGAAAGAAATTTGAACGAATGTAAAATTGATGTAGAAAGTTATGATTTAGAAAATATCGAGGATGTAATGAAATTATCAGATGGTTTATCTGAATCTTATGCAAGACAAATTAGTAATTTAGAAGACAGTAGTGCTTTTGCCCAAAATCCAGATTATGAAGTTGTCCAAACATTAGAAAATAAATATAAAAAATATGCCGAGGCACGTTCTGAAATTTATTCAAATAAACAAAATTTTATCTTAAACAAACCATATTTTGATGAAGGTGGAAAATTTAGATCACTATCTGTAAAACCACTTGATATATCAAAATATGTTAGCACGTTTTTTGAACATCCGGTTCAAATTTTTATGTCTGCTACAATAGACAAAGAAAGTTTTTGTGAAAATACAGGATTTGATCCAGGCATTGTAGAAATTGTTGATACACAAGTCTCACCATTTCCAATTGAAAATAGAAAAGTAGAGTTTACAGATGTTAAAAGATTAAGTTACAATTCAACACGAGATGACGAATTACTAGTAATAAAGAAAATTGATGAGATAATGACTAAGTATTCTGATAAGAAGGGATTAGTTTTGACATCATCAAAATCAAGATGCTTTGAAATTTTACAAAATCTTTCAGAAGTAAATAAAAAACGGATTAGAATTTGTCACAGCTTTAATCCAGATGGTAAAACCCAAGATCAAGTTGTACAAGAACATGCAGAAAGTGAAAATGGAGTTTTGCTTTCATCTTCATTATGGGAAGGAGTTGATCTAAAAGAAGACCTATCAAGATTTCAAATTGTTGCAAAAGCACCTTATCCAATGCTATCAGAGACTAGAACTAAAATAAAGATGCAAAAATATCCGCTATGGTATAAAGCACAAGCAATTATGAAATTACTACAAGGATTTGGTAGATCAATTAGAGATTATGGTGACTGGGCTGACACATATGTTCTTGATTCTGCAGCACATGAATTACTTTTAATGAATAGAAAAATGGTACCACATGCCTATCATGATATAATTTTTCCAAGTTCCTTCAAGGAATTTTTAGGAGATAATTAATCGCAACCGTATTTTAGTGCCCAATCTAATCCACCAAACTCACTTCTTCCACAAAATCTTGGATCAAGTTCAGCATGATCATTTTCTAAAAGTAATTCATTAAGTGATGTTTCACTACAAAATACAAGGCCAATTTCTCTATCAAATGATGGTTTTTGGCCTCTATCTAAAATGAATACAGATTCACTTCCTGCAGAACACTGTGATACTGCAAATGCTTTTGATTCATCACCGCCAGATTCTGTACGTTCTGGTGCATTTACAAGTGCAAGTCTAATTCTAATCTCTTCACCACTATCTGAAAGAAATTTTACGGTATCACCATCAACTACCTGAGCAATTACACCTGTTGTACAAATTTGATCATCGCAATTAATTGAGGTGTCGGGTGGCGTAGTAGAAATAGAATATGCAACAATTCCAATACCAATTATAGAAATAAGCATCATCGAGATTGCCTTTAAGATATTACCCATGAATTAGATATTTATCAATACAATATAGATGATTTTTTAACTCAATTAATTAGATGATAGTATGTCAAATGTTGCAGATGCAAGAAATTTTGCTAAAAAGAAACATGCGGGTCAATTAAGAAAAAATGGTAAAACAACAACATTTTCTCATTTAAAAGATGTAGTAAAAAATTTAAAAAAAATGAAGGTTGTAAACAAAGATACTATTTGTGCTGCATGGTTACACGATACAATTGAGGATACTGATACTGATTTTGATTCAATAAAAAATAGGTTTGGGAAAAGTGTTGCAGATATTGTAGTATCAGTGACTAAAGACAACCGCTTACCAAAAAAACAAAGAGAAATAAAATATGCAAAAGATTTGAAATCTTCAAGTACAAAAGCAAAAATTGTAAAAATTGCAGATATTTTAGCAAATGTGAATGATGCACCAAATGCTGGAAGAAATACACAATGGGAGAAACAACAATTTGTTAAAAAATCTAAATATTGGAGTTATGTTTCGAGCGTAAAACCAGGGAAACTTGCAGAACTTTCATGGGCGAACAATGAATGGAAAAAATTACAAGAAAAATATAGTTAATTTTTTTGCTCGTAAATGTTTAGAGTTGCTTTTACAAGAGAACGACTAACATCATCAGGTAGAATAATCATTATTCCACTATCTTGTGTTACATTAGAACATGTTCCTGAGTGACTGATTAAGTTTTTAGCAAAACACCCAGGTTCGGTATAATAAAAGAAGGTTCCAGTTTCCTTATAGCTTTCATATTCAGAAATAGATGGAACAAAGTACAAATTTGCACCTATTGTTTTATCATCAATTCTAATACTATAATCAAAATTTGATATATCACTTATCATGCAAATTGGAATAAAATGTGCGAATGCAGTAGGTAATTTTGATTCCTGTTGAGAATCAGAATATAAAGTATTTTTTACATTTGGAAATTGAATATTGTAAGGATCATTTGTTAATTGTAGACCCATAGCAACCTCGATGTTTTGTCTTATCACATCAACCGTAGAACGATAATGATGTGGTTGAAAGTTGTACTGACACTGATTGTTTTGATGTGATAAACGAACAAATGACTTTTCATGCATTGAATCTAGTTCATTTGTACCATAATTATCCGAAAGAGTTTCATCAAATGGAACGTATTTTTGTGAATCATCCAATACAGCATTTGATTTGTTCCATGTTGATGTAACATCAAATACAATGTTAGATGGATAACTATTCCAAACAGGATCTAAATGTACGTACAATGAGTGTCTGTTAACAGACATATCTTCAAACTCCATTGGCATGTAAAATTCTACTATATCTAATAGAGCAAGAATTGCTGCAATTCCTACGATAAATAATAAAATTTTCATCTGTTTTATTTTAGAAAATGTGGATTTTTGTGACAATATCTCAAATATGAAAAAAGCCAATAACTAGCTTACCAGTTTTGGATTAATCTAGTGACCAAATAATGAAAAATTAGTTGTCATTTTTATTTTCTAGAATATCTATTACAGTATGGAAATAAAAAAAATTTTAGTTGCAGTGGATGGTTCAGAACATTCTGAAAAAGGACTAGATATAGCAATTAGTCTTGTAAAAGAGACTAAAAAAGAAATTTTAGGTTTGTTTGTAAAACCTCATTCAGTAGATTCTCTTAGATATGGAGATGTGTTTTCAGGACATCAAGATGAAATTGCAAAAAAATCATTTCAAAGTTTAAGAGAAAAATGTGAAAAGAATAATGTTGAATTTAGAACCGAGATAAGAACCGGAGATGTAAAAACTACTATTGAAAAAATGGCAAATGATGACCAAATGAATGTAGATATGGTGATAATTGGTTCTAGAGGAAGAGGCTCAGTTAAAGGAACACTTCTAGGAAGTGTTTCAAAATATGTTTTGGACAAGAGTAAAGTTCCAGTTCTAATAGTAAAATGACGAGAAATCTTTGTATTGTTCTTGGAGATCAACTATCACAAAATATTACATCTTTAAAAAATCTTAGAAAAGAAGACGATAAAATTTTGATGATGGAGGTTGTAAATGAAGCAACATACGTAAATCATCACAAAAAAAAACTAATTTTGATTTTCAGTGCAATGAGACATTTTGCAGAAGACTTGAAAAAACAAGGATATACAGTCATTTATTCAAAAATTAATAATTCATCAAATACATTTACTGAAGAATTAGTCAAGCAATGTAAAAATACAAAACCAAAAAAAATTGTGATAACACATCCTGGTGAATATCGAGTCCTACAAGAAATAAAAAAATGGAAAAAAATTGTAAAAATTCCAGTATCAATAGTTGAGGATGAGAGATTTTTTTGTAATATTAATGAGTTTGAGAAATGGGCTGCGAGTAAAAAAGAACTAAAGATGGAGACATTTTACCAAATGATGCGAAAAAAATACAACATATTGATTGATGAAAATGGAAAACCCCAAGGAGGAAAATGGAATTATGATATAAAGAATAGAAAGCGATTACCAAAAAATTATCCAAATATTCCAAAACCCTTAGAACATAAACCAGATAACATTACAAAGCAGGTAATTGAAGATGTAAAAAAAAAATTTCCAAAACATTTTGGTAATTTAGAATTATTTTGGTTTGGAACAACTCATCAAGATGCAACAAAAAGCTTGAATGAATTTATAGAAAATAGATTAGAATTATTCGGTCCATACGAAGATGCTATGGTACAAGATGAAAAATTTCTATATCATTCAGTTTTATCGATATATCTCAACATAGGATTGTTAGAACCAAAACAGGTAATTGACAAAGTTTTACAAAAAAAGAATATTCCAGTAGAGTCTGTAGAAGGTTTTATAAGACAAATTTTAGGCTGGAGAGAATACATTAGAGGAATTTACTGGCTAACAATGCCAAAATATTCAGAAACAAATTACTTTAATGCAAAAAATAATCTTCCAGAATTTTATTGGACAGGAAAAACAGATATGAATTGCATGAAAAATTGTTTGAATCAGACAATACAAGATGCCTATGCTCATCACATACAACGATTAATGATTACAGGAAATTTTTCATTAATTGCAGGAATTAATCCTAAACAAGTTTGTGATTGGTATCTATCAGTTTATGCAGATGCGTTTGAATGGGTTGAACTTCCAAACACGCATGGAATGACTCTTTATGCAGATGGAGGTATTGTTGGAACAAAGCCTTATGCTGCAAGTGGAAATTATATCAACAAAATGTCAGATTATTGTAAAGATTGTAAATACGATGTAAAAAAGAAAGAAGGAGAAGATGCATGTCCATTTAACTATCTTTACTGGAACTTTTTTTTAACAAACAAAAAGAAACTAGAAAATAATCCAAGACTTTGGACCGTATTTTCAAATATCAAGAAAATGTCAAAAGAAAAAAAGAAACAAATTCAAAATGACTCTAAAAATTTTCTAATTCAAATCACTAAAACATAGGTTATGTTTTTTTCATAAATTCAGAGCACGGACAGGTTACTACCATACATTGCCGTTTATCTCCAAGATGTTTTGATTTCAAGTGTCGGCAAGCTATATTTTGACAAGTATTTTTTTCAATTTGTTTTTTTACAATAGATGCTGCAATTTTATTTGCCTCTTCTTTAGATAATTTTTTTTTGTCAATGTAATAATGGACAACTTGGGACCATAATTTATCCACTTGAAATGGAGTAACATTCTCCCACATCATGGCATAGTTTATGCGTTGGTCATAAATAAAATTGATCTATTTCCATTAAGTGAAGTTGAGAGAAGCCACTACGGAAGATGCTGACTTCTCAGAATGTTTAATCATAATCATTTTTTGTGTTTTTTTGTTTCTTCATCTGGAATATATCGTGAGATAAATTCATCAATTACTTTGAAGAAAGGACATTTACCTTCGTATATCATGGGTTAGTATACACAGTTGTAGAATAAAAGCATGTAGAGAAGTTTTTTTCTAAAAAATTTTGGTAAATTATTTATTGAAAAAAATATGCAAAAATTATATGCGACTTTCACTATTCAAAATAAGCATTTTACTGATAATAATTGGAGCATCTGGTACTGGAATCATATTTTCAGAATCAGATAAGATACAACAAGTAATGACATTAAAACAGACAGAATTTAATGAAGTAAGCTTATTTTTTGAGGCAGAAGATATAGCATATTACAAGATAACAATTCCAGAATTTGAGGGTCAAGGAGTATTTTATAGAATTGTGGATGAGGACCAAAATACCATATCAAAGGGAATATCTGAAACAAAGATGTCAATTAGATACTTTGATGTAAAAGAATCAGGCGTGCATACAATGATTGTGACAAATCTTTCTCAAGAGAGTATGAAGTATGAAATAGAAATTGGGAGCACAGATGCCAATAAAATCATTATTCCAGCAGGAATTATGTTTGTAGGAGGATTATTACTATTATTCACATCTTTTATGAAGTTGAAAAATTATAGAACAGAACAACCTGATGAAAATATCAGATGAATTGGCATACATTGAATATAATGGCCAAAGTATAATGCAAAATTAAACGCAAGCCATGTTGTCATAAGTAGAAAAGTTACAATTGAAAATGGTAAAAATGCATTAAGATTAGTATTTTGACGAGATTTTATTATTAGAAATCCACCTAATGCAGATAAAACAATTCCAATCTCAAGTGGTTGATGTGTCAATGATAACAAACCATCAATTCCAAACATATCATGAGATATGGAATCTCCAAAACCTGAGACAATTTGCATTATAGAACCAACTATTACAAGTTGCAATCCACGTTTCAAAATTCCATTAATTGTATTTTTTATCAATAAATTAATAGAAAATAGAGATGCAACAGCAACAAGTGTAACACCAGCATATACTACAATATGTGGGTCTGACCAGAAAAATTCCGGTGAGTTTTGAATATGATTAATTGCATCCCATATACCTGCTACAAGAATTATTAGAGGTCCAGTAACTGCTAGAATTGAAATTATAGATAATTGTGAATTAGACTTTAAACAAAGACGATTAGAGACTTTTTCAAGTAGAGTGGTAAGCATAATTTAATGCCGTTTTTTTATATTAAAAAACCAATCTCATAAAATCATATAATGGAATTAGTTAAAAAAATGAGAAGTTTAAGACCAGTAACTGTGTGTTCATCTGCTACACACGTTAGTAACTGATGACAACCTCTCTATTAGCTCTTTTAAAAAAAAGACAATTAAAACAAGTATTTCATTATTGGCGTTAAGATCATAACTTGAGATCAAATTTTTAGAATTTATGCCTACAAAGAGATTTAATGAAAGGAAAAAACTTGGTTGTATGTCAGTCTGGCTGGGTGGAATATTTCTAAAAGATGAAGGCGGATATGAGATCGTTTTGAAATCACTTGCCCATTACAAGAAACGATTACGATCAATAGGTGAGAGTCCAGAATTAAAAGAAGCAGCAGCTATGTTTGCACCTATTTTACAATCGCAAGCACAAAAAAGATATCCAATGGTTATAGGAGCAATGAAAAAAATTGAACAGATGTTACAAGGCACAATATCTGCTCAATCATTAGAAGAGGATCTGGACACTTTAGAAAAAGCGTTAGAATGTCATCAATCAGATATTGCAAAGGCACAAGATACAGGTAGAGAATATTTTATGAAGTTATTGGGAGATTTACAAGAGGCACAAAAAGATTCAGAACCAATTAAAAACGCGCTTGTAAAAATAAAACAGTATTCAGATTAGTTTTTCAAAGATTTCACATAATCTTCAAGTTTTTGTTTCTTTTCTTCAGGAGATAATGGCAGGAATTCTTTCCATTGTTCTTTCATTTCTTGTTTCTTTAGCTCTTTAGCTTCATCAGACATTGTATCCCATTGCATTTTCATCTGCATAAAATGAATAATCATAGCAGCTCTATCTTGAAGTGAAATAGACTTCCATGCATCGCCCATTTCTTTAAACTGCTTTTTCTTTTCAGCAATCTGCTCAGGAGTCATGTCTTTGTAGTAGTCTTTCATTTTTTTATCATATTTTTTATCATATTTTTTATCATATTTTTTATCAGAGTAACGTTTGTTTTTGTAAGAATCTTTTGATACAACATCGGATACGTAAAGTTGTTCTCCAGTTCCAGCATCAACTAGAACTTTGTTATGACCTCTGTTATCATCCATCATTACAACTTTGTATACAAGAAAACCGTTAATCACAGAAAGTTTTCCATAAATTGCTTTACTATCAGGTACAGCATCTTCAGCTGTAGACATTGCATCAACTAATGTAATGTTGCTTAACTCAGCAAAATCTTGACCATCTGCAATAGGAATTGTTCCTTGAATTGCAGGATAACTTGTTTTATCCCAATCAGCAAACGCAGGAGTTGCACCAACGGATGTAACTAATACACTAATCAACATTAAAGCTGCTAATTTTCCAACAAGTTTTGTCATATCAAATCATTTGATAATTGCTATAAAAAAGGATCCTAGAATTTGTTCATAGTATAATTTGCATATTAGACATTTTACAATGATAATTGGGCGATTAGTAACCCTTTTTTCTTATAATGTGTATAACAGGATATGACAGATCCGATTTGTAATTTATGTGAAAGAAAACTTTCTGACCATACATACGAAGAATCTATCAAATGTGCTATGGAATTAATCAAACAAGGACACAAAAAAATTGGAATGGGTCAACATCGTCTACGACAGACAATGTCAAAGGATAATTCTACGTGATACTTTAACCGCAATTATAGTTCCAATAACACTTGATACTGCACCACATGCTATTAACAAAGGAAAAATTACAACTATGAATTCTGAATAAATTAAAGGTATCATACTAGGCCATACAAGTCGATGAAACATAATTTCATTGTATGTATACGTGATTAAAGGAAAATATGAAAAAATGAAACTAGAACCGATCATTGCACCTGCAATGTAATAAGATTTTTTTATTTTTGATTTATTTATTATTACATCTGCTAAAACAAATGGAACCAGATTGAGTAGATAAAATGGTATAGCATCTACTAAGACAGGATTTGGCAACAAAGCAGACAAGATCATAATTAAAATGTAAAATGCTCCAGTTGTACTTAGATAACCAAATCGTCCAGGATTTACTTTTGATGAACTAATCAAAATGAATGCCATTACAATTGGATAAACAATTGTTGCAAATACGGCTGCAAATGTCGGTTCTGGATTGAAATCAAAATAATCAGTTTTTGAAAAAGGAAGAGAAAATGAATGTGCAAAGCCGGTAAGTGAAAACCACACACCAGTAAAGATTAATCCTTGTAAAATTACACCAGTTTTTCTTTTTAATTTATTTTCAATTCGAATAATTCCTACCACTGATGCAATACTGGTAAATAACATTCCCGTCATCAATACTAAATGTGTAGGACTCAATAGGCCATCAAGACCATATGTATCGTGCCACCAAAAATCTAACGGTCCTGCAATTATCAATAAAAATATTCCAAGTCCAGAAAAAAGTTTTGGAAATTTTAGGTTGAAAATATTTTTGTTTTTTATAGGTAAAAATAATCCAACAAAGCCACTAATTGAAACAATTACACCAGCATACAAAATGATATGAGGTTCTGCAAAGAAAGATTCAGGTTTATTCAATATATGATTAGTAATGTCCCAAGAACCAGCACCAGTAACAAGAACAACACCCATTCCTAAAACAATGTAGGGTATGACAATTTTCCAAAAAGGAATATTCTCTTTTATTTCAGATATCTGATCACTCAACTATAATCACCTTTTTTTCTACAAATTCATTATCTTCATCTACTGATCCACCTTTTGGAAAGATTGAATCTACAGTAAATGGAGCAGATTTTGCTTTAGTAAAAATTCTAAATTCACCTAAATTTTCTGGGAAAATTTCTAATTGTAAAATTGGTTTTTTGTTAATTGGATTTGGCATATTAAAAATATGCAATAAAGGGTAATCTGCAATTTTAAAATCACTAGGATAGTATGTTTTTACTTCATCACCAATCTCAAAAAATTTTGCTGATTGTGTAAACTCACTTGATTTGATTTTTATTTCATCAAAAGATTTTGCGTCAGGAAAACCAATGATTAGTATTAACATATCAGAATCTCCACCAGTTACTCCTGAATCAATGATTAGATCAATTGACTCTCCGCTAGAGATTGATTGGTTATCTAATGACGTAACAAAAAATGGTGATGTTATTTTTTTTTCTGTTAATGACATTGTATCTGGAAATACAATGCCCATAACTAGAAAATATACCGCCATTATAGCTATTGAGGCAAAAATTAGTCGATTCATGTAAAAAATTACAAGGAAGAATATTTGAGACTTGGCAATTAAACAACCTTAAACATTATTTTTGAACGAGCTGATTCCTCTTTGTGGACTACCATTGGTTTAGGATAATTTATTGATGTATCCAATGGTTTAGTTTCAATTTCATGAATCTCTTTTGTGGAAACATCAATTAATTCTGGAACCCATTTTTTTATGTATACACATTCAGGATCAAACCTTTTTTGTTGTAGCCATGGATTAAAGACTCGGAAATATGGTTGAGCATCACAACCAGTAGATGCAGACCATTGCCAGCTACCTGCATTAACACATGGATCATAATCAATCAGATATTTTGCAAAATGTCTTTCGCCAAGTCTCCAATCACATTGAAGATCCTTTGTAAGAAATGATGCAACAATCATTCTACATCGATTATGCATGAAGCCCGTTTGTTTTAGTTCACGCATGCCAGCATCCACTATAGGAAATCCTGTAATCCCATCAGTCCATTTTTCAAACTTCTTTTTATTGTGAGACCATTTTAGATCTTGATATTTTTCTTGAAATTCTTTTTTCTGTGAGTGTGGAAAATGAAACATTAGATGTGAAAAAAAATCTCGCCAGTATAATTCAGATATGAATGAATGATCAGTTCCAAAAAATTTAGAAGCTGCTTGATAAACCTCTCTTATTGAAACAGTTCCAAAACGATTATGCGTAGAAAGTTGTGATGTAGGTTTTGAAGGAATGTTTCGTTGTACATTATAATCTGCAATATCATCAAAATTTTCTAAAATTTTAAGACCATTTTTTCTTCCTCCTTTAATTACGGTAGTATCTGGAATTATTTTTTCAAGTTTAGAAATTGTGTTATCAGAGTCTTGAGTTGAACTGATCAAGTTTTTGTGAGTAAATTTTCGTGGTGATCTCACTTTATACTGAGATGCTGCCCGATAAAATGGAGTAAATACAAGATAAGGTGTATCATCTTGTTTTAAAACAGAACCTGCATCACGTAATAAAAGATCACCATAAGCCTCAAAATCAATATTATTTTTTTCACATACAAGTTTGAAGTGATTATCACGGAATCTACCATATGGCGAATTATCTCGGTTCATAAAGATAGCATTAATTTTGTCTTGTTTTACAGATGATGAGATTAGTGAAGAAATAGAATCCTGTTTAACTAAGATATTACAATTTTTTGCTTGTTCAAACAAATCTTTTAGTGAATCAATCATAAATCTAATACGCATTTTTGCAAAAACTGGATTATTTTCATTTATCAAACTTTTTTCAAATAAAAAACAAGGTATAACTTCTTCAGAATTTTCACAAGCTTGAATTAAACCAGTGTTATCATCTAAACGATAATCACGTCTAAAGACAAAAAGTGACTTTTTGTATTTCAATAATGATAGTGTGTATTTAGAAATTAAAACCCTTGATATGATTATTTTTTAGTTTCTTCTTTAGGTGCGTCTTCTGCTGTAGCTTCAGTTTCTGCTGGAGGTGCTTCATCTTTGATTTCTCCATCATATTTGCAATTTACTTGGAAAATTTCGTCAGAAACGGTATTTCCTCTGACAAGTTTTCTTTTTCTCAATCCTTTTTCAGTATCTTGTAGTCCAACTCCTTTTGATAGTAAAACTCGTTTTCTTGCCATTCCATGAAGGTCTCCTCTCATTGGAACGCCTGACTTGTCACTACCACCGGTAATTTTCAATTTACCGGCTAATCCTACAATTGCAGCATCAGTTTCTGCACCAACTATTAAACCCATGAGTGGATTTGCATCTCCTTCTTTGAGTTCTTTGGTGATAGATTTGCCTTTAACATCCGAAATTGTCAGTTTGAAATTAGCCATTGCGATCTCAAAAATTTGTGAACTACTAATTAACCTTTGGACAATTTTAATTTGCAAAAAATCTTTAATTCAATTTTCTCGTACACAAAGTATGAAAGAAAAAGTCGAGTGTCCAAGATGTAATGAAATAATGCTCGACGTGCAGGCATGTCATCTTATCTGTCCTAGATGTGGATCGCATATGGATTGTTCAGATAAAGGATCAGTTTGGTAATTAAAAACCAGGTCTATCAGGAATATAATCAGTAGCCATGTTAAGTGCTTGATCTTTCATAATTTCGAGATATTTTTCATATGATGCCTCAAATTTACAATGAGGACAAGTGACTTTTGTAATTTCATCGTTTACTTTTGCGACATTTTCACATTCAGGACATCTTGCATCAAGCATGTCTCTGATAACAATCCAAAGTATATAATTCTGATCGAGTGATATGATTGTAAGATTTTATATAAAATAAAGTAAGAGTAGTTTCATGAGTTATAATGAAATTGCAGAAACTTTTTCGGAATATTCTAAAGTAAAATCAAAAAATTGCCAACATCTAATTGAATTATTTGAGCAAGCAATGATTCAGATGCAAGAAGAAGAAGAAATTATACTGGTTCAACATCAGAATAAACCTGTAAAAAAGAAAAAATTAGTTCAGTAATAATTTTAATTACATTTCATTTAATGCACGTTCTATCATTCCACGATCTTTTGCATTTGGTGTGAATTTGATATAATTTTGATAGTCTTCTTTAGCTTGTTCCATTTTATTTTGTTGTTGTCTTACATAACCACGATTTTTGTATATAGGACCAAATCTGTTATCGTTAATTTTAATTGCATTGGTATAATTTTCTTCAGATTTATCAAACTGTTGATTTTTTAAATAGAAATTTCCAAGACCTCGGTAAGCCAAATAGCAATTTTCATTTTTTTCAAGACTTTTTTCATAGTATGAGACACATTCTGGATTATTCTGCTCGTTTAGTACTCCTCCTAAAAGGCATAATGCTGTAGAATTATCTGGATTAATTTCAATGGCTTTCTCTAATGAGTCAATTGTTTCCTTTGTTTGTTTTTGTAAACTAAGTTTTTCAGATTCAAAGCACAGTCTATTTGATTTCGTTTTATTTTGATCAGACTTGAGTGTAGATATGATATCAGTTGGACCTAACAGAACCATTAAACATCCATCTTCAGACCAGAGTTTTTCAAATCTTTTTTCTGGTATAACACCTACCTGAATTCCTTCTTCAGATGGTTTTTGTTCTGGAACATAATGAAAAATTGTTTTTTCATTATCATCATAGCCAGAAATTACTGATGCATGTTGTACCACATCATGCAATCCAGGTAAAATTACAATTGGGGGAATTCCCATATCAATTACCTGTTTTAATTCTGTAATACTAGAGTGTAAAATTAAACTAGAAAGTCCATGTCGTTCTGCAAGATTAATACCTTCAATTAAGATACTGCCGTTCATTCCTACATATTTTGATGCAATTTCGTTTGCTTCTGTGATTGGAAGATCAATATTCCAGTACTTGGCTACTGCATTTACTGAAAGTGGTAAGCAAATATTGTCATCATCAGAAATTGGTGGTAAGACTAGTTCATGTCCAGAATCGTCACTCATGTTGATACGATAATTTTATCATATTAATATCATCAAAGTTTTGTAAATTTGGTAATCATTGTTTGACCATCTTTAGTCATTTCTGGATGAAACTGTGTGCCATAAATTGACAGTTCTTTATGTTTTACAATCTCATTTTTACAATTTTCAGACTTTGCTATAGAATCAAGTGAGTTACCAAGTTTAGAAATTTCATACGAATGACTTTCAAAGACTGTTTCTTTTCCATCGCTCAAATCATTTTCATTTGAAACAATTTCTTGTTCACCTTGTATCACAGAAGATTTACGTATGGTTCCACCTAATGCAAGAGCTAGAATTTCAGCACCATAACAAATTCCCAAGAGTTTCTTTTTTTCATTTACCGCATGTAAGATAATCTTCGAGTTTTTTGCATTCATTTGTGGATCGTTCTGACGCCGACCAGATAAAATAAATGAGTCATAATTTCTTATTTCATCTAAACTAATCTCATCAAATGATTTTTGCTCAAATTTTACATCAGATTTTGAAAGTGTGCTTGAAATATCTTTTGTAAAGACAGAGCCGTTATCTACTAAAAGTAGCACGGTTAGTCTTTTCCAATCTGAATCTTGATGTAGTGAATTTCAGCAATTCCATCTACAGTGTTAATTACTCCAAAGTATAGAGAAGTATCTTCTTCCCACATCAATACTCTAGATGTTCCTGTAGCGTATTTGCTCATGAACTCATTAATCATTTCCTCAGTTGCGGCTTTATCAGATTCATTAAAGAATACAATTTCACCTTCTTCAAATGATAATGGAATTTGAATTGCAGTTGGCTTTGTAATTGTTAAACCACTATTGCTTATCATTTCCATGATTTTTTCAAATCTTTCATCTTTGTCTAATTGTATTATAGTTTCACCAGTTTTACTAGTAGAGACAACGCCAGATAGCTTTTGTAGATATGCTTCAAATGCATCTTCTTGTGTATCGCCTAAACCAACATAATACTCTCCTGTAAATCCAGCACCTACTGCAGCGATAGTACCTAATTGTGCTACAGAACCACCGGCTCCTGCAGTGTATACCGGAATAAAGTAAGTATCTTGATCTCCTACACGATACAAAATATTATCACCAATTCTTGGGTTTCTCAACAAGGTTTTGAGTTGTGCAAAGTCAGGATCACGGTCAAGTGCTTCTCTTACTGAAGTTGGTCCCAAAAGTTTTGTTTCAGAATCTAATGGAACTTCATAGAAGGTCATCTTACCAAGTTTATCCATATCATTTTCTACAATCATGTATCCTGCCAAGTTACGTCCTTGTGAACCACGAAGTTCTAATGATAAGAGTCCGATGAATTCAGTTTCTTCAAATCCAGGTGGTTTTGCTTGAATGTAATATGTATCAAGTCCTCTAGGAATTTCATAAAACTCGTTTGCTTGAATGAATGTTTCAACATCAGTTACATGGTAAATGTTGTACATTTCTGTTTTCCAGTTGAATAATTCCTCTGGATAACGAATTTGTTCTTCTAGCCATGCAGGTGTATCAATTATTTGATCATCATATTGTGCCATCAGCATGTTTGAGAAAAAGTCATCACCATTTTTTATCAGATCAATGTTACCATTGTATGTATCAACAAGTGCAAATCCTGCTAATCTAAGATATGGATTTCCAGCAGAATATGGAACATCACGTGTATCAAATCCAACAATTAATGGAACAAGCCAATATGTGTTAGTACCATCAGTTACAGGATAGGAATCTAGTTCTTTTCCAAACATGTTATACAAGAAATAAGGATAAAGTGTTTGCATTCTATCGTTGACATCTTTGTATCTCATAATGTGAAGTGATTCTCCAGGGTAAGATAGGATAAAGTTTGGTTCGAAGATCCATGAGAGTGGTGGTGGTACGTCAACTCCTCCCATTCCATCATATTTTGCACCATTAAGCTCTGCACTTGTTTCACGATTTACGGGGTAACCAGACCAGGTTTCATCTAACAATCCACCTTCACCATAGTAAATTGATCTTTGTTGGAATAATTCAGAACTATCAACAATTTTTCCTTCTGTTGCTTCTAGTGTAAGAAATCCATCAGGCACGTGTGTGTATACTAAATGTTCGTTATACCATTGATTTTCAAGGCTTACAGATGAAGGAAGTATTGGTTTCATTGATGCAGTCCAGTAAAGTTTATCGTCAAATCTCAAAATATCATTATCTTCAAAGTCTACATAAGGAATAAGACCAATCTCTGGTTTTAATTTTGCAAATGCGGCGTTCCAGTCCCATACACGAATCTTACTTAGTACATCTTCATTAGCGTCAATGTAAGAATCAATTACGTTTGGATTAACAGATGTAATTTGTACTTCGTGAGTATTTTCATTAATCAAATCAAGTTCTGCAAGATGACGATTAACACCAATTTGTTGTGCAGTGTATGGTCCAAGATATTCAATCTTTTTTGCATCTGCAACACTGTTGTTTACACCCATTGCAATTCCTACGATGAGAGCAATGGCAATGATTGCTGCAACACGAATGTATACATCACGTTTGAACATGTGTGTTAAAACACGTGCACGCATTCTATCAAAGATTGAAAATGCAATTAATGCAAATCCTACAACAAAAGTTCCACCTATTGCATATCTAGTGTTATAATCAATAGTATCTGTAAAGAACATGTTAAAGGCAGCCCAGATTATTCCTATTCCAATTACAGCCTCAATTGTGGCCATGTAGTTAAGATATCTTGGTTTTCCTTCTTTCGTATCATGTAGGTAGAGTGTAACAACTTTGATTATGTAATGAATTCCTACAAAGAGGATTAAACGAAGTCCAATCGCTCCAATGATTGGTGGAATTATAATTAGAAGCGAAGGAATCATTGGTGTCACATTATCCATTGCAAACATTGGATCATTTGGTGGAGTTACAAATGGAAGTGAGAATAGTGTTGTAATATTTTCAACGCCTAAATCATTTCCTTCTACCATGTAGAGTAAACCAAATCCAAACATGAGATTTGCAAAGAATGCACCAAAGAGAAGAATTTTTGTAACTTGCCATATTGCAAATTGTACACCAGATAATTTGAATTCAGAAAAGTTTGGTACAGTTTGTTGAACTTGATCTTGTGGACCACGGTTCATCATGTTGATTACGCTAGTTATGGCAAACCAGAAAATTGATGATCTACCAACTACGTTAACTCGAAGTAATGCTATACTTGCAAGAGTAACTCCACCTATCAATGCAAACATTAGTGGTTTTGTAAATACATCAGCAAATTCTGTCACATTCATTGACAAAACTACAGCTTGATTTCCAGCCAATGCAAAAATTATAATTCCGATTAATGCAATAATACCAATTTTGATAAATTTGCCAGCATCTGGTGGTGGTTGACTACTGTCTTCATTTTTGGCGCTGTACAAGTTGAATAAACTCGATTTTCATTAAATTAATACCTTATTGGTAGAATTACAAAAAATCTTAGATTATACGCTTGATGCTATGCCTTTACACATCATATAGACTGCTGCAAACTTTGGTACAGATACTTGTTCATTCTTAAATGGTCCAAATTTTTTCTTCTTTAATGAAAACTCGATCGGACAATTTGCTGCAACTTCTATTTCTTCATCATCAATAAAGCATGCATCAGTATATGGATCAAATTTTTTCAGATCCTCTACGAAAATTTTCGTAAGACCACTCTTGCTGTTAATGGAACCAGGTAATCTAAAAATTCTATGAATATCTTGTGTGACATTTGGATCAATTTTTATTCCAATTGAATCTCTAAAGTCTTCTAACTTTTTTTGAAACAACGCATAGCCACCAGAGAGTATTTGTTGGGAAATTTTTGAGCGGTTTGATTTTGTTTGAAACAAATGCTTTGCAAGTCTTCCATTCCATCCAACATCATCAAATTTTGGAAGAGATGATTTGTTTGTGTTAAATTTTCTGAATCCAAACGTTTCAGGAATACCACCACGAAACATTATGTAGTCAGAAAGTTCTGCTCGTTCTCTAGAACCAACATTCTCGTATTCAGATTTATGAACATAGATATGAAATCCCTCGTTTCCAGAAAAAAAGATCTTGATATTTTCTTCATTAATTCCTAAATCATCTATGAGAATTTTATTTAGTTTTAAAACCTCATCTTTTGTTGATTTTATACAGTCGTCACATGTTAGTGTGGTAAACAAAAGTTTTGTCGAATTACATTTAGGACATGATTCACCAAGTTCAGAAATTTCATTACACTCAGAGCATTTGATTAGTGTGTTATTTTTGGGATGTTCTTTTCTTAGATCTTTTGCGTCAATATCAAAAATTAGCTCTGCATTTTGCCAATCTTTTTCAGACATTGGTAAATTTGGGAACATGTATCGTGCATTAGAACAATAAACATCAGAAGGTTTGTTTTGCATTAAAAGTAAGTGGAGTTCTTTATCTGATTTTAATGAAATGTGTCTATTCATTCCTCCGTTAAATCTTTGGTAACCAAATTCTCTTTGATTAGGATCATCAGGTACGTGTAAAAGATCAAAATGTTCAAAATAAAATTTTTTGAATGTATCTTCTAAAAATGTAACATCTTTTCCATTCATACTCTTTTTCTCCCGAATTGAAGAGGATTGATTATTGTATCACATGCAGGAACAGGAAAACAAAGATTTTGGCTTTTTACTTTTTCACATGACGGAGATTTGTATTCGGTAGTACCAGATATACCAGAAAGTTGATTCAGTTGATAAATTGTAACTTTTGGATTATAGTCTGGTGCATTTTTGAATAAAGGTGCAATTTGTTCAACAGTCTGCCCTTTGTTTAAGAGAAAAGTTGCAAGTAGGAATCTTCCGGAGTGTGGTAAGTTTTCTCCTTTTTCTAAAACTTCTATTGCATGCTTTATGCATGGAGGAAATTCCTTTGACTCTACTGTTTTTACTTCGAATTTTTTTGCAAGTTGTTTTAGTTTATCAACATATGTCTCAAATCCAATTATCATTTCAGGAGTTGATGATGAATTGATTTTTGTGTAGATATGTCTGTCAAGTTCTTTTCTAACTAATCTTACGGTTTCATGTGGTGTGAGGTGAACCTTTCCATTTGTGACCTTACGATTAATTAATTTCCATTCACGCTCATGAAAATTAATAGAGTGTTTTAGATAATCACTCACTAAAATTGTAAATTCTTCATCTATTTTTTCTACAGTTACAGAAAATAATTCTTGAAGTATTTGAAGTGAAAGTTTTGCTTTTGTAATATCTTGATGATTCATTAAATCTTTTTCAAGAAATTTTTCTGCACGACGAGCTTCTGCTAGTGAAAATCTTCTGATCAAGGTATTCATTCCAGATAGCTTTAGTAAAATTACAGCAATCAAGAATGAGAATATCTCTAAAGGCAATGCAGAATTATTAGACGATGGATCAGATTTGAAGATTCTTCCTTCTGACGAAGTGATAATTCTTTCAAAAGCATTATCAACAATTTTTTTTAGATCGGGATCGGTTCCAAATTGCTCTAATGAGAATCCCAGATCATTTAGATATTTTCCAGCTTCGGTTAGAAAAGGATACTTTACAATTTCATCGTTTCCAAGATTAACCATAACAATAGTGTACCAACTTAGTTTAAAAATTGCAATCATAAAATTGCTATTTTCATTAGATCCCTAGTTTAAATTGTAATAAATTTTAGAAAATGTATGCAGATTGGTGCGCATATATCCAAATCTGGTTCTCTAGAGAGTTGGGTAGATAATGCAATTGAAAGAGAATGCTCAGCATTTCAAGTTTTTACTAGAAGTCCAAGAAGCTGGTTTGCAAAAGATTTGGATATAGAAGAAGCGGAGAAGTATAAACAAAAACTCGAAGCTTCAGATATTGACAGAATGGCAACATGTGCACATATGCCATATTTACCAAATCTTTCTACACCTGAAGATGAAGGGTATGAAAAGTCAATAAAATCAATGATTGAAGAAGTCAAAAGATGTGACAAGTTAGGAATCCCATATCTTGTTACACATCTAGGAAGTCACAAAGGTTCAGGAGAAGAAAATGGAATTAAGAGACTCACTAATGCATTAAACGAGGTTGCAAAAACAAAGGCAGATGTTATGATTTTACTTGAAAATACTGCTGGACAAAAAAATTCTGTTGGTTCTGATTTTAAACAGCTTGCTGAAATTTTTGAAAAGTGTAAACCAGCAAAAAAATTTGGAGTTTGTTTAGATACATGTCATGCATTTGTTGCAGGATATGATTTGAGAACTAAAGCTGCCGTCAAAAAAACATTGAAAGAGTTTGATGATACGGTTGGATTAAAAAACTTGAAAATTTTACATCTAAATGATTCAAAAGGAGAATTAAATTCGAATTTGGATAGGCATAATCATATTGGATTGGGAGAAATTGGAAACGAAGGATTAGGAGAGGTAGTTAAAATTATGAATAAAAATAAAATTCCAATCGTTCTAGAAACACCAATTGATGATACGAGAGATGAGTTTGAGAATATTAGAAAGGCAAAGTCACTTGCATGAGTAATTACGCATTTATTCCATGATTGTTTTAGAGTTTTAGTATGAATTACGAAAGCGTGATGAAACTTGCACTTGAAAGAGCATTTTATTTTCCAAGTTGCGAGGTTTATGGAGATGCTCAAGCAGGTTTTTGGGAATATGGACCAACAGGCGTTAGTGTAAAAAATAAATTTCTGGAATTATGGAGAAGAGAACTAGTAAGAAGAGATAGAATGCTTGAAATTGATGGCTCACAGATAATGTCAAAATCAGTTTTTGAGGCATCAGGTCATCTCGGTAATTTTGCAGACCCAATAATAAAATGTAAAAAATGTGGATTGACATTTAGAGCTGATAAATTAATTTCAGAAATTGCTAATGTTGAGATTCCTGAAAGTGCGGATTTAGAAGATTTTGATAAAATGATTCAAGAAAAAAATATTGTTTGTACAAAATGTAAAGGTGAATTCGACTCTGCAAAAAAATTCAACATGATGTTTAGAGTTGGAATTGGTCCTGAAGATGTAGAAGCGTATCTTAGACCTGAAACATGTCAATCAATATTTGTTGATTTTCCAAGATTATTCAAAACAATGCGTGGAAAACTTCCATTAGGAATAGCTCAAGTAGGAAAAAGTTTCAGAAATGAGATCGCTCCAAGACAAAGTCTTTTGAGATTAAGAGAGTTTTATCAAGCAGAAATTGAGGTTTTTTGTAATCCAGGTAAACTAAATGATTTGGAAAAATTCTCAGAAATTGAAAATACTACATTACGAATTCAAATTTCAGATGACATTCAGGTAATGACATCTAAAGAAGCCGTAGACAAAGGAGTAATCCCAAACAAGTTTGTTGCATACTATCTTGGATTATTAACAGAATTTTATGAAAAGACTGGGATTGATATGGAAAAAAGTAGATTCAGGAAGCTTGGAGAAAAAGAAAAAGCATTCTACGCAGATGTTGCATTTGACTTTGAAGTGAATACAACAATTGGATGGTTAGAGCTGGTAGCATGTAACTACAGATCAGATTATGATTTATCAAGTCACGCAAAGAAAAGTAAAGAAAAGTTTGAGGTTATGGATAATGACGAGAAAGTTTTACCACATGTATTTGAAATTTCAATGGGTATTGATAGAAGTCTTTACACAATTTTAGAACATTCACTAAGAGAAGATAAAGAAAATGAAAGAATGGTGTTATCAATTAAACCATATTTAGCACCAACACATGTGGGAGTTTTATCATTAGTGAAAAAAGATGGGCTCTTAGAAAAAACAGATGAGATTTATCGTCTTATTAGAACAAAATTTGATTCCTTTTTAGATCATTCAGGTGCAATTGGACGAAGATATAGAAGATTGGATGAGATTGGTGCACCATTTGCAATAACAGTAGACCATCAAACAAAAGAAGATAATACAGTAACCATTCGTAGAAGAGACGATATGGCTCAAAATCGTGTTAATATTTCAGAATTAGAGTCAATTCTTGCAAAAGAGACAGCATATCCATAAGATATTTCTTCTAAGGTAATGGTGAAATTTTATGAAATTAGCAATTGTAATTCCAACGTATAATGAAGCAGAGACTATTCCAAGTTTAATCAAAGAATTATTTGAAAAAATAAAGCAGTTAGTTGAAAAATTAGATATTTTAATTATAGATGATTCTTCCCCGGATGGAACTGCAGATATTGCAAGAGAATTAGGTGCAAAATATGAAAAAATTACAGTAATTCAGAGACCAAAAAAGATGGGACTAGGAGCAGCATACAAAGAAGGATTTAGTCATGTTTTGGAAAAACTTGATTCAGAATTGATTCTTCAGATGGATGCAGATCATTCACACCAACCTAGTGAAATTCCAAATATGCTTGAAAAAATAAAGAATTTTGATTTTTTAATTGCAAGTAGACATGTGGAAGGTTCAGATGTCATAGGATGGGGAATTGGAAGAAAAGCAACACATTCTATTGCAGGTGCAATTGCCAGGATTTGTGCAAAAATAGAGATCAAGGATTCAACTAGTGGATTTAGGATGTTTAAGAAAAAAACACTTGAAAAAGTTGATTTTAATAAAATTCGTTCAGATGGTTTTGCATTTCAAATTGAGGTTTTATATCAGCTAAAACAACTAGGAATGAAAGGATTAGAAGTTCCAACAGTTTTTGTAAACAGAACAGAGGGTAGCTCAAAGATGGGAAGTAGTGAGATGATGCAATTTATCACAATGTGCATTAGTTACATAGGTAGAAAATAAAAGAAGAAGGCTAACTACTCAAAACTTGAAGTTGATGTTGTTTGTTTGTATTCTTGAGTTGGAAGCTCCATTGAAGGTACTGATGGAAACTTGTCACCGATTTGTTGCTCTGCAACTGCGGATGCCTCTTGAAGAATTTTATTTGTTTCTTCACTAGATGCATCTGATTCCATGTTAAATGAATCACCGGAGATCGAGTCGACCATAAGTCCGTTTAATGTCTGGGTCATTGCGTTCAATTCTGAATCTGCTTCTGGCATGAATTTACCTAATGATGATTGTAGGCTCTTCATTGTACCCATTGCAGGTCCAATTGCAACCATTGCATCACCGAGGTCATGAATTGTTGAAAGTCTTAATTGAACTTGTTCCAAGGACATTCTTGCACCGCCAAGCATTTTTTTTACTTTTCTAACTTCTGCTAGTTCGTTTGATAAAACAGTACTTGCACTTTTATCATGATTTTGAACTGCTGTGACGACACGTTGGAATAATTGTTGATCTCGTTGTTCGAGTTTTCCCAACATAGTGTCCATCTTAGAAGTTTGTGTCTGTAATTTGTTAACAGCATTCTGAATTCTTGGTTTCAATGCTCCTTGAGGTTTCAAGGTATCACGAAACTTGTCAGTCATACCTGCTGTTTCTTGACGTGCCCATGCTTTATGGAATGATGGCATGTGTAGTCTCGAAAAAAATGCTCTTAATTAGAAGTGTGGAATAAGATCAACACTAGACTAAATTTAGCTAACCAATCATACATGAATGAAGATGAAAATTGTTGTTTTTGACTCAGGATTAGGTTCTTTATCGATAATTAAGGCAATTCAAAAAAAGACGAAATCAGATATCATCTATCTGGCAGATAAAAAGAACTTTCCATATGGAAAAAAAACAAAATCACAATTGTATAAGATAGTTTCGGATACAATTAAAAAAATTTCAGAAAGATTTGATCCGGATGTAATAGTTCTTGCATCAAATACACCATCATTACTTTTTAGAGAAAAATTACCAAAAAATATAATTACAGTTTTACCCCCACTTCAAAAAATTCAGAAACCAGGTAACATTGCAATACTTGCAACAGAGATTGTTGCAAAAAGTAAAGAATTGGATAATTACATATCAGAATTTAATGATTTGAAAGATGTATGGAAAATAAATTGCTCAGAATTAGTTGAATTAGTAGAGAGTGGAAAATTTTTTACCGATGAAAAAAATTGTGTTAAAACTATACTAAAGGTACTAAAAGATGAATTTAAAGAAAATAAAATAAAATTTGCAACACTTTCAAGTACACATCTTCCATTTCTTTTACCATTTATGAAGAAATATTTTAAAAAAGTTGAATTTTTGGATCCAGCTGAAGATGTAGCAATAAAAATTTCTAAACTAAAAGGACCAAGATCTACAAGAAATTCTTTATCAATTTATACAACAAAAAGTCCAAAAGCATTACAAAGAAACCTCAAAAGTATGGGAATTTCCAATAAAGTTAATCTTTTTTCTTAGTTTTCTTTGCTTTTCTGAAACCATGTGAGAAAGTTTTATCATATAATTTAGAATATTCATAAGATTTTGGTTTTATTACATCACCAATTATTACAATTGCAGTCATTTTGATTTTTTCATCTCTTACTTTTTTTGCGATATCTGTAAGTGTACCAAGAATTATTTTTTGATCTTTTCTACTTGCTTTGTAAACTACAGCAACTGGAGTAGTTTTTTTGTATCCACCTTCAATTGCTTCTTTTGATATTTTATTTAGTAAATGAACACTAAGATAAAAAATTAAAGTTGCCTGATGTTTTGCAAGTTCAGAAATTTTTTCACGTTTAGGAACTTTAGTTCTTGATTCTGCACGTGTAACAATCATTGTTTGTGTAATTCCAGGTAAAGTTAATTGTGTTCCAAGTGCGGCTGCAGATGCCAAAAATGACGTAACACCAGGTATAACAATTGATTCTACATCTTTTTTTTCTAGATTATCAATCTGTTCTCTAATTGCGCCATAAATTGCAGGGTCGCCATCATGTAATCTAACTACGGTTTTTCCTTTTTTTGAATTTTTTAAAAGTAAATCAAATATTTCTTCACGAACAAGTTTTGCTGCATCGTGTTTTTTGCCTTTTTTATTAAATTTTAGAATCTCAGGAGGAATCAATGAACCTGAGTAAACGATTACATCAGCCTTTTGAACCAATTTTTTTGCCTTTATAGTAATTAAATCAGGGTCGCCAGGACCGCAACCAACAAAGTATACCTTAGACACGCTTTATCACCAAAATTGAAAAGTACTTTGTTGTAAGTGTGTCATCATTTACGTCACCTAGTCTTAATTTTCTAATAATTTCTTTGTCTGTACCTAAATCTTGACCAATTGCAAATATAGAATCTTCTGGGAATCCAGACTCTCTAACTAATTCAATCACCTGATCAAAATATCTACCGTCTTTAAGAAATACCAATACCTCAGAATTCTTTGCAATTTCTTTAACTGAACTTAAATCATAACAAGACGGAATAATTGAAACTTTTTCTGCTCCTTCAGCTATACTTATTCCAACTTTAGATGCAAAGGTGAACATTGAAACAATTCCAGGTATTACTGTAATCTTCATTTCAGGATGTTTTTTACTAATTTCTCGGTGCATGTAGATCCATGTGCTGTAAAGATATGGATCACCGACAGTTAGATAAACAACATTTTTTCCTGACAAAACTTTTTCTGCCATAATTTTTGAATTTTCTTTCCAGTGTGCTTCAAGAATAGCTTTATCCTTGGTCATTGGAAAAATTAGTTTTACAATTTCTTGGTTTTTTGATTTATCAATTAAAGTGTCAACAACTGACAGAGCAATACTAGGTCTATCTTCTGCTGATGCAGGACACATTATCATATCAGCATCTTGAATTGCTTTTACTGCTTTTACAGTAAGTAAATCTGGATCGCCAGGACCGACTCCAATTCCAGTTAATTGAGACATAAGAAAGATGATTTTGTTCCCAATTAAAAAGCTAGATTATTTTTTTGTAGCAGAGATAACATTAACTGGGTTTCGTGCAAGCATCATTGTGCCTGTTTTGGTCTTTCGACTCTTTCCAATTGTAATTTGTGTGATATCAATTGATTCAAAGTCTAATTTTTCAATTGTTTTCAATACAGCATAAAGTGTTTCAATTAGAATAACACCAATCACAATTCTTCCACCAGATTTGATTTTATTTTGACATAATTCTACTATATCTTTTGTATCACCACCTGTTCCACCAATAAATACAGTATCTGCTTGAGGAAGTTCTGAAATTTTTTCTTTAGCGTTTCCTTCAATTAATGTATAATTTAGGATTCCAAATTTTTTTAAATTTTTTTCTGTTAATTCAATTGCATTAGGATCAATGTCAACACCAATTACTTTACCTGATTCTTCAACTTGAATTGCAGCTTCTACTGTTACAGAGCCACTACCACATCCAATATCTAAAACAGTTTGTCCTACAGAAAGTCTACCTTTACTAATTTGTATAGCACGAATCTCTTCTTTAGTAATTGGTACAGACTCTGTTCTTTCAAATTCTTCATCTGGAATTCCAGGCGTTTTTGATTTCCACATTTTGTAATTATAGACCAGGAATCGTTGATTGACTGGTGGTAGCATTAACTACTGTGTAAGTAAATATCCAAATGAATAGGTACATGAATACAAAACTACCTATTCCAGTTGTAACATATTTTTTCCTATTTGCAATTCTAATTTTCCAAGACTTGGCAATTATTGCAGTTGCGATAAATAACATAATCATAAAAACAATTGATGTCCAACGTTTTTCTTCAACATCGGCAATATCTTCAAATGCAAATGTTGCTATAATACCACCAGCAATTGCAACAGCAATTCTTAACCAAAATAATCTATCTGTAAGTTTTTTTGTTGCAGATTTATCCATTGGGTCTTCGGTAGGATCAGGTTTAGGATCAAGTTTAGATTCAGATTCAATTTCATCAGTAGATCCTGTTGCTTCGGCAATTGCTTTTTTCTCATCTTCTGTTGCTTCAATTTCAGGAAGATCGTCATTTTCATCCTTAGGATCTGGTTTATCTGCTGAAAATTTCTTTTTTTTGAACTTTGCCATTTGAATTTCTTGAGTTGACTCAGAAATGCCTCGTTTAAAATCTTTGGCAGTCACTAGGCAATAGTAAGAGTATAATTTCCAGAAAAATTTGCAATACCATGACTCTTGCGGGAATTGAATTAGTATATCTGGTAGATGACATTGGAGAAAAGACTAGTGGATACTATGCAAGTAATATTTGGGGAATAAATCGAAATAGTCTTTTATTCAAATTACATCATACAACAAAACCTGACATCATGTTAATGGTTTCTAGTATAGGAATGTGGATTACAGATAAGAAGATTGATACAATTGAACCAAATAAAATGTTAAGGCGATTACGTAGCGATCTTTTACGAGCAAAACTAACAAAAATTGAACAAATTGGTACTGAAAGAATTGCTTACTTTACATTTACAAATTTTGAAAAGGAGTTTATTCTAATTGTAGAATTTTTTGGAGATGGAAATATTATTTTATGCAATGGTGATAAAAAAATTCTAGCACTTTTACATTCAATTGACGTAAGACATAGACAACTTCGTGTAGGATTGGATTACATTCCACCTCCAGAAGATGGATTAGATATTTTAAATTTAACAAAAGAATCATTTAGAGAGTTATTTTCTTCTAGTGGAATTGGAAAAACTATAGGTAGAGGATTAGGTTTACCAAAAAAATATGTTGAAGAAATAATTAGATTATCAGGAATTGATTCTAAAAAACCAAGTAATGAAATAACAGATGAAGAATTTGAAGCACTGTTTGAAATTATTACGTCAACTCTTTCTAAAGTAACAAAAGGTCCACATGATCCATCTGTAATAATTGAAGATAATGTACATGATGCATATCCAATAAGATTTTCAGATGATAACTTGAATGCAAAGAAAGTAAATAGTTTCAATGAAGGATTAGACATAGTATTCACTGAAGAAATTTTAGAAAAAGGAAAATCATTATTCAGTAGTCCTTCTGACAAAAAAATAGAATCATTAGAAACAACATTAGCTGAACAAAAAAATGCAATTAATGTAGTAATAGAAAAATCGAAAGCAATAGCAGATGTAGCAAATTTACTTTTTACAATGACATCTCAAGGTCAACATAACGTTAGAGATGAAAGTATCACCAGTTCACTAAAAGAAAAAAATGCAGAAATAATTCGTGAGAAAGGAATTTCATACATGAAAATTAATGAATCAAAAATAAGAGTGGACCCTGACTCATCTCTTCCAACAATTGCTTCAAAATTATTTGACGAGTCAAAGAAACAAAAAGGTGCGGTCAAATCAATTGAAAAATTAATGAAGAAAACAGAAGAGAAATTAGAAAAAACAATTGAAAAAGGAGAGATTGCAAAAGGTTCTGTTGGATTCAAAGAAATAAGAAAGAAAAGTTGGTATGAGAGATACAGATGGTTTTTCACATCAGACGGAGTTTTAGCAGTTGGAGGAAGAGACAGCTCATCAAATAGTGCAATAATTAGAAAATATTTAGAAAAAAACGATAAGGTCTTTCATGCAGAAGTTCATGGTTCACCGTTCTTTTTGCTAAAAGCAGAAGATGAGGAATTACTACCATTAAGTTTGGAAGAAGTTGCACATGCAACAGTTTGTTTTAGTCGTGCATGGCAAATATCTGCATATGGAATGAGTAGTTTTTGGGTTAATCCAGATCAAGTGAAAAAAGGTGCACCGACAGGACAATCAATGGCTAAAGGCTCATTCATGATTAATGGTACAAGAAATTTTATCAAAGTTTCATCACTAAAACTTGCAGTTGGAATTTTTAAAGAAGATGAAGATTATTTGCTGGTTTGCGGACCACCAGAACCAATTAAGAAAAAATGTTTGTGTTATGCAGTAATCGAACCTGGTGGCTCAACAATGTCAGATGTTTCAAAAAAGATTAGAGCAGAATTTGATAAAACAGATGAAGGATTTAAAAAAATATTTTTAATTGATGATTATGTTAGAGCACTACCAACTGGTTCAAGTAAAGTTACAGAAACTGGTTCAAGTAAAGTTACAGAAACTAATTAATTAAAAACATTTGCAGATTTTGTGTCAACCGTAATTTTATTACCATCTTGTATAGAATTAAATTCGTCATTAGATACTACAATCATTGGAATGTTTGCAAGTGCACAACCTGATGCAACAGTTAGATCTGCTTTTGTACATATCATTGCAACAGGTGCAGAATTGTTAGATTTTAATGAATAAATGGTGTATGCGCCTACACTACTTCCAATACCATGTGGAAATACTAGTATGGTATCTTTGATTGATTTTTCAAAAATATCATATTTTTGATCACGAATTGTACCTGTTTTTTTATCAACAGCACCAAGAAAATTAATTGGACTACTAGTTTTTAGAACTGTTCCCTGTGCCGTTCCTTGAACAATTATTTTACTCATTTTGTTTCATCCTCAATAATTTTTGCAAGTGATTTTAGGTTTACATCTACACCTGTAGAATTTTTCAAATAGTACGCACCTTTAATAGAATTAGTAGTAATTGCATCAGTTTCATTAGTATCAATTAATGGTGTAAGACATGTACAACAATCAGATAAAATTTCTCCACCTGCTCTTTCAATTTCATTAATGTAATCAAGAGCACGTGCTTGTTCTTGGACAGCTCTTGAACAAAATATCATGCAACGCTTTTCAAATGATTTTCCTTTTAGCATTTTTGATAAATCAGATAACTCTTCTAATCCTAGTTGAGGACTTCCAAGAGTGATAATATCACCTTTTTCTGCAGTGTTTAATTCATCAAAGACTTCATTCATCTCTTCTTTTCCAAAATCAACCTTCTCAGATGTTGTATCTTCAGTATCAACAAATTGGAATTTAGCGCATGTACCTGAAGTTCCCATTCCTCCACACAAGGCTTTACAACTACGTCGGTTTGGTTGTGAGACTCCTGATATGTTAACAGATGTATCACCAACTTTTCCTGCAAAAAATCCAAGCATTCCGAAATCTAGTTCACTTGGATTATCCATTTTCATTCGTATCGTCATTGGAGTTGATATGTCGTCTTTTCGTAAATCAGAATATGGAGATTTTCCAGTAATTGCGCTTGCTAATGCACTAAATGCACTTTCTTTGTTTGTTTTTAGACCACCAAGTGAGTTTGCAAAGATTGCAGCATTACTTTCAGCAAATGAAACCTGAGTGTTTTTTTCCGGTAAATCAAAAATATCATATGGCGTACATGAAAATGTCGGTTCTACACCCATCCTAATGTAAGAATCACGAATGCTTGCCTGTTTTTTGATAAATTCATCATCAATGTGATTAAATTCAGAGATGTGATCAAAATCAATTCCCATTGGATTCACAGTTGCTTTTACCTTGACACGAGCATCTTTACTTAATTCTCGAAGAAATTGTTCGCCAGCATCACCAATTGTATTATAATTAACACCTGAAAGATGTGCCCATGTTATAGGAATGAGTTTTTCTGCATTGGTTGCCTCACCTGTAGCAACTAGAATTCGATATGCAGTTTGTAATGTATCACCATGTTCACCATTTAATGTAGCTTTTTCTTCAGAGGTTAACTCCATAATCATTACAAAGGTTTTACAGATATAAGACTTGTATTGTAACAACCACGTATGAAAAAAATTCTTAATGGAATGCACAAAACAATGAATTCAGTAAAAACTCCAAGAATTACTGCATTAAGAGATCTACATGATGCTGAAGATCATGGTCCATTTAGTATTTTGATTGGAACAATCTTATCTGCAAGAACAAAAGATGAATCAACTACAAGAATTGTCAAAGATTTATTCAAAGTATACAAAAATGCAAGACAATTATCAAAAGCTAAACTAAAGGATGTAGAGAAAATTATTAAATCAATAGGGTTCTATCATGTAAAGGCAGAACGTATTATCGAGGTTGCAAAAATTATTGATTCAAAATACAAAGGAAAAGTTCCGGATAATTTAGAAAAACTAGTTGAATTACCAGGAGTAGGAAGAAAAACAGCAAACTGTGTACTAGTTTATGCATATGAAATTCCTGCAATCCCAGTAGACATTCATGTTCATAGAATTTCAAATAGAATTGGACTAGTCAAAACAAAAACTCCTGAAGAAACAGAGTTTGCATTAATGGAAAAAGTTCCAAAAAAATATTGGCTTGATGTAAATGATACATTTGTAATGTATGGTCAAAATATTTGCAAACCAATTTCGCCAATGTGTGAAGTTTGTAAAATAAGAAATGGGTGTGAATATTATAAAACTAATTCCGCTTCTTAGTGAAGAGTAAGAATGCTACTATAATACCTAGACACCCAACTACATAAAACGGAAACATGTGTAATGGGCCTTCTTTTGGATCACCAGAAAGAACTTCAAAATTTAGAAATCCTGCAACAGTAGCAGGTGGATCCTGTGAACCTTTAAGGCCCCAAACAGAGTATGAGTTTATTGCAAATCCCTCCACATCTAGATTTGTAATTACAATTCGCTCTCCATTGTTGATTGTCAATCCAGCGGTATCAGCATATGCTAAGATAACCTTTCCAGTTCCAGGCCAACCTCTGTCAAGTTTATCATGAACAACCACATATCCTTCCTCAGGAAGTTTAATTGCAACCCAAAATGGTCTATCAGGAATTGCACCCATTCCTATTTCTATGAATTTATCTTCAATATTTGCATCATACAATCTTACTACTGCAACACCATCAGGATTACCATAGAGTAATTCATTTTGTAAATTTACTTGCCACGTTGTATGATGAAGTTCATCAAGTGGAATTATTTCTGCATCTCGTGCAGGCAAATTGAACTCATCCCAATTAATATCAAATTTTGCAACAGAAAGTGATTCATTTGGTGTTTCCCATTGTCCAAATGCAGGAAAGACCATTAAAGATGCAAAAAAGATTATAGAAATTTTATATTTCATATTCTAAATTTTCCAGATCTTGATAAAAAGCTACTCAACAAATGGTTTATCATAATCAATGATTACTTTAGCAACTTCAGGTCTTAAGATGAATTCTGATGGAGATTCACCATTGTTAATCATCTCTCTCATTTTCGTACCAGAAATTTGTTCTCTATATTCTGGAGCACATGGACAAACATTTGGATTTGTAAATGTAAGACATTTTTTACAGTAAAAGAATGCTGGGAAAAAGATTGGTTCTATCTCAAGTTCAGGATAATCATCAAATATTTTGTGTGCTGCAAATGGATCGTAGAATTTTCCAACTCCAGCATGATCTCGTCCTATAATGATGTGTGTACATCCATAATTTTGACGCATGATTGCATGGTGAATTGCTTCTCTAGGACCTGCATATTTCATTTCTGTATGTAGCGTTGCTAATTGACATTTGTTTTCTGGATAGTATTTTTCAATCATTGTTTCATATGCTTTTACAATAATTTCATCTTTAAAATCACCAGATTTTTTCTTTCCAATGAGTGGATTTACAAAAACACCATCACGTGTTGTTATTGCGGTTTTTTGTAACATTTCATGTGCAACATGTGGAGGATTTCGAGTTTGAAATGCGACTATTGTTTTCCATCCTATTTTTTCAAATAACTCTCTTGTTTGTGTTGGAGTCATTCTATGTTTTCGAATTTCAGTTTTATTTTGTCTTTGAATATAATCAATTTTTCCACCCACAAGAAAATCTTTCATTGAATTAGTTTTTGCAACACCTGGATGAGATTCATCGTTTGTTCCATAAACTCCATTCATAGTAGCTTGTTTATCATAAGAGTATACATCTTCTACATGTAAAATTGCAATTCCTATTCCGTCTGGATTTTTAAGTAATACATCACCTGCATCTTTCATTTTTTTACCAGTGTCATCATCAACATCCAAAACAGTTGGCATAGTCCATGCCATACCATTTGCTAATCTTCCTTTTGAAATAACAGATTCAAAATCTTGTTGATTAAGAAATCCTTCCAGTGGTGAAAATATTCCATCTGCGATATTTTCTACATCATTGGCTAAATCTGCAGAGATATCAATTGAAATAAGTCCAGATGGATCAACATCTTTAACTCGATTTACTAATTTTCCACCGTGTGCATTAATCAATATGAATCAGTTTTGTATGATTAATTTAATTGTCGTGATTCATGTGAAGGCCACATTCTTTGTTTGTGTCGTTTTCCCACCACCAACGACCAGCCCTTATGTCTTCACCGATCTTAATTGGTCTAGTACATGGCTCACAACCAATACTAGGATAACCTTGATCAAGTAATTTGTTGTAAGGACAATTATTTGATTTTACATAATCCCATGTTTGATCATAAGTCCAGTTAACAAGTGGATTAACTTTTACAATATCTCCATGCATTTTATCAATTTCAAGCATTTTAGCATCAGAACGATTTTGGTTTTGATCATTTCTAAGACCAGTAATCCAACCATCAAGTGTTGCAAGCATTTTATTCATAGGATGAACTTTTCTTATGCCACAACAGAGTTTTCTATTATCAATACTGTCATAGAAACAGTTTAGACCCTTTTCTTTTACCATTTTTTCAACTTCGTTTTGATCAGGATATAATTTTTCAATTTTTGTGTTATACTGTTTTTCGACCGCATCCATTACATCAAAAGTTTCTTGAGGTAATCTTCCTGTTTCAAGTGTAAACAATCTAGAATTCGAATTAATTTTGAACATCATATCAACAATTGCTGCATCTTCTGCACCAAAACTAGATGCTTTTGCTAATTTTGGATGTAGATTGTCAAATGCCCATTTCAAACAATCCTCAGGTGTAGACAAAGTATTGTTTACATCATCTAATTCCTGTTGACTAAATTTTCCCATAGGTTTGATTACATAATCAACTATTATAATTATATCAAAATTAGCTCAAGTTAAGAGATATTGTAAAATATAAACTCCTTAGAAATAACAAATTAGATGACAGAAGATACTCTAGTGGTTGTTTATCCATCATTATTTGCTGAAAACAAAATTAATCAACTTATAGAAAATATTAAAATAATTTTAAAGATAAAAAATTTAAAATTTGGAAAAATTGTAAAAGATGATTTTTTAATTTGTGTTCAGGCAGATGACCCAGTCTTCGTATCAAGTGCAATTGGATTATTATTTGGTGTGAAACAAATTGTAATTGCAAAAAAAATTAAGAATGATTTTAAAGTAATTGTATCACAAGTTGGTGAAATTGGCTCTAATCTTCTTTTGAAAGGTGAAAAATTTTATGTTAAAGCAGATGGATATGCAAAAGGATTTGTTATAAAAGATTTAGAGTTAGCTGCAACATCAACATTAATAGAAAAAAATCAAAAAATTTCTGCTAAACCTGGTACAGAATTAAAACATGATAAATTATTACAAATTTATGTTACAAAATCAAATGCGTATGTTTGTATTTTTGTAGATGAAGGATTAGGTGGAACTGTAAATAATTCTCAATTGCAGAAATCAATTTGTTGTGTAACAGATGAATTTTCAGCAGTCAATTGTCTTGAGACAATCAAACAAGGATTTGAAGTAAAACTTTTGATTTGTTATGAAACACGTGAAGATGTAATACATTTAGTGAAAATCATAGATAAAATACTTCCTAGAATGTTAAGAACAGAAATAGAACTGGAATTTCATAAAATATCAAAATTTGGTAAAAATTCCGAAGGTGTATTATCAAAAAATACCCTCATCACAAATATTCTAATTAAATCTGCAAAAGAAAAGAGAATTTCTCACATATCACTTGCAACTTCACCGTTAATCTATCCATCAAAATATGTTGAAACATTACAAAAGAGAATTTTTAGTGCAGGCATAATACCACACATTCCATTGTCTGGAATTGATTCAGAAATCATGAAAAATGCAAAAGAGATTGGAATGGAAAAATACATTTCAAAAATTGAAAAATTTCTCAAAATTAACTTTACAAAATCTAAAACAAAACCAATCAAAAATGAAAAGATAACAAAGAAAACTATCAAGATTAAGTTGGGACCAAATAATGTTCATACCATATTAGACTCCTTAGAAATTGAACACTGAAAATTTAAGCGGGAATTTTGAGTAAAGAGACATGGCAAAGATAGGACAATTCATCTATCCATGGGGAAATGGACATTACTCCAGAATGATAAGATTAAATGAAAAATTAAAAGCGATTGGAGATAATGAATTTCATTATTTTAGTAAAGGCGATATTTATGAAAAATTACTAGAAAAATTTCCTAATGAGAAAGAAAATATCCATGAAGTTTTGATGCCTACACCGATTGATGGTAAATTTGGACCCAGTTTAACAAAATCTATGCTAAATTTTCTACTACCAGTTGAAGAGAATAAACCGTTAGTAACACAAATCTCAAGTTATCTTAAGGATGAGGCAAAACTGTATAACAAAATTGGATTTGATTTAGTGATTAATGACGGAGATATGGGTTCAAATGTATTAGCACAAAGACGAAATATTACAAGTTTGTTTGTAACCAATCAGTTCAAACCAAAATTATGGAAATCTAGAATATATTTCAAACCAGCGTTAGAGTTTGTTGCAAAACAAATTTCCAAAGCATCTAAAATTCTTGTGGCAGACTCTGAACCGCCATATACAATGTGTGAATACAATCTAAATTTTACAAAGGAGGTTGAAGAAAAAGTAGTCTATGTGGGACATTTTACGAATGAAAAAATAATTGAGAAAAGTAAAAAAAGCGATTTAGAAAAATTAGTTTCAGATTCAAATTATGGTTATTGGATGAGAACTGGAAACAAATCAACTAACGATGGAACAGGTGAAAGGTACGAAGAAGCATTTCACCAATCAGAGATGAAAAAAGAAAAAAGAATAATTTCTCATGCAAAAAATAATTCAAGTATTGATAGAGTGTTAGATAAAGATGGGAAAGAATATTCAATATCAGAGGCATATGAAAAGAAAATTGATTGGATTCAAATCGATAAAGGATTTCTTTCTGAACAGGAAAAAGAAACAGTTTTGAATTTGTGCAAATATGCAGTGGTAAATGGTTCTCATACAGTAATGGGAGAAATTCTAGGTAGTCACGCAAAACCGATAATTGGAATTCCAATTTATGATGAACATACTAATCAGATCGAATGGGTGAAAGAAAAAAAATTAGGATTATTCGCTCGAAATAGAGTGCAAATAGCAGAAGCTATAAGAAAAATGTACGAAAATTATGAGGAAATTACAGATTCGGTTAAAGAATTTTCAAGAAATTTCAATGGGAATGGCGTCAGTAATACAACAAAAATTGTGTCAGAAATTTTAGAAGACAAAAAATAATAGCTTTCAAAAACTAACAGAGATGTACTGGTGCGCGGTTGTCGATGGGCGAACTGACCGCAAGGGATGAAGAGTTAATCCGCGCATCAGTCATTTTTTAGATCTAAAAAATGAGGCAACACTCTTATGTAAAAATAGAAGGAAATCGATATTGGTAAACTGCCCTGAATGTGTAAGTAGAGAAGTATCTAAGAAAAGAAAACAGCTAGAGGCAGATTTTAAGGCTGAAGAACAAGAAGAGGGTTTTGAATTTAGAGCACCACCATATAGAGAAATGGAAGATGAAATTGATTTTGAAGGATTAGGTCTAATAATGAAGTTAGATCCCGCAACAAAACACTTCATTTGTAAAAGATGTGGTCTCTATGCAACAAGGGAACAAGTTAGTGATATCAGATACAAGTTATCTCGTAAAGAAAGCACAAAATCAGATAAACAATATGATTATCTAGATTGGTGGCAAAAAAGCAAAAAAGACAAAGATGAATCATAGTTTTTGATGAAAAATGGCTAAAAAAAAGGACGAAGTTCCAGAAGATATCAATAAAGAATTAGAATCACCAAAATTTGGAAAACCAAAATCACTAACAAATAGCGGTTATGTTCTAGATATCAATGAAAAAGATAAAAAAGTTGATCTACAATTGTATGAATCAGTACAAGGAACATCTATCATTGAAGGGCTAAATCTTTCAAAGGATGTAAAATTAAATGATTTAGAAAAAGGTGTTGTGTGTGAATTCAAACTAAATGAAATGAAAGCTAAACTAAGTAAAAAAACAGTGGATTATCTTGCAGAACAAGGAATCAATCTTACTGAAATAATTCAATACGAATTAGCTGAAATAAAAATTACAGATGAAAATGCCTAAGAATCTCTTTTATCAAGCTGTTTTCTAAATCTATTTCCAATTATTGGATTAATTAAAAATGGAAATGTTTGTTTAAACCAGATTCCAATTCGTACGAATGATGGAACGACAATTTCTAATTTAGATGAATCTGATGCCTTGATGATTGCTTTTGCAACAGTTTCAGAACTTAAGGAAATTCCAGTTGCAAATTTTGTAAAATTTTTGAATGATGGATGATCAAATAAGCTAGTTCTAACCATTATTGGACTTACAACAGTTACTCCAACATTAGTTTCATGAAGTTCGTGGTTCAGCCCTTCAGAAAATCCTAGCATTGCAAATTTTGTTGCACAATATGATACAATACCAGGTACCCCAAAGCTTCCTCCAACTGATGCTACATTTACCATATGACCAGAATTTTGTTTCAGAAAATATGGAAGAAAATATTTGGTACAATTTATCATACCGAAATAGTTGGTTTGCATTTGTGATTCAATGTCTTCAATAGATAATTCCTCCACTTTGCCATAAATTACGAATCCTGCATTATTTACTAGTACATCAATTTTAGAAAATATTTCAATTACTTTTTCAGACATTTGCTTTACTTGTTCTTTATCAGATACATCACAGACCTGTACTAGAATTTTTGTAGGATATTTGGAAAGTTTTTTCTCAACTTGCTCTAGCTTTTCTTTTCTTCTTGCAACAAGCACGATATTTGCTCCTTTTTTAGCAAATTGTTCAGCTGTTGCTTCACCAATTCCACTAGATGCGCCAGTAATTACCACAACTTTATTTTTGAAATTCATCACTCATGCAGAATTTGGTTTACTGATTTTACTTAATGCTAATTTTACCAATAAGATCCATGTGACAGCAATTGGTACGTAGTATGTAGCGATTCTCCATCCAATTACAGCATTCCATTGAAGTGGATCAACATCAGCTGATAGATTAAATGGATCAAGATTATTTAGATAAGCAATTATTCCAAATTCAGCTAATCCTGAACCACCAACTGTAATTGGAAGATTGGCAATTGCATTTGCACCCATTACTGCCATAATTGAATCAAAGAACTCTACTGCAAAACCTACACCATCTGCAATTATTAGAAATGAAACTCCATAACATATCCAAGATACAATTGATACAAAAAATCCTACAATGAATACTTTTTTTGATTTGCTAGAATGAAGATTTTCTCTACTCATCACACAAACATCTTCAATCCAACCATTGGTTTGTTTGACGTATTTTTCTCCACGTTCTTTTCCTAGTGTAGTAGCAATGTATGAAATTACTCTAGGAAGTGTGAATGTACGTTTTGATGACATGAAGAATAAAACAATCCATAAACCAGTTATTGGAATACTTGTTCCTAAAACTACTGCACCAACAACATATGCACCATACATTAATGCTAAAATTCCAGCAATAATAGAAAGAACGCCGGCAGCAAATACTTCAGTTACAATATCTAATAATGCAACCCATGATGCTTTTGATGTTGAAATTCCTTTTTTTGTCATGTAATAAATGACTGCAAACTCTGCTCCAACAAACATTGGAGTTGTAAATTTGATAAACTCACTACCAACACGCATTGCGGTTAGACGTTTTATTGAATCAAATGGACCAAGAAAAGTTCGTGCAATATATGCAAGCTTTAATCCTTGCAATCCTAATTTTGTCATTATTGCTAAAACGGCTAATGCAAAAGGTATAGCCCCTATTGCAAAGATATCTTCTGCTTCAATGTCAAATTGAACAGCAATTATGATGATAGGTATGAGGGTAACAGGAATTACTGCTAGTCTCCAGTTCATTGCTCAATTTTTAAGAGATTCAAATATAAGCGAATAAAAAAGAATTTTTGTCGAACCATTGAAAGTTATTTTTGTTACAGGCACAGCAGGGGCAGGAAAGTCGTTACTGACTTCAAAACTCAAGGAATATTATGCAAAAAATGCCACATTTCCAATTACACTGAATTTAGATCCGGGAGTAGCAAGTCTACCATATTCACCAGATATTGATGTCAGAGACTACATTGATCTTAATTCATTGATGGAACAATACGAGTTAGGATCAAATGGCTCTTTGATAATGGCAAATGATTTGATTGCTACAAAAATTGATGATATACAAAAAGAAGCAGATACAATTAATCCAGATTACCTTATAGTGGATACACCAGGACAAATTGAATTATTTGCATACAGACAGAGTGGTCCATTTTTTGTAAATGAGTTTATCGCAGAAGAAAAAATGAACTTGTTTTTGTTTGATGGAACAATGGTTTCAACTCCAAATAATTTTGTATCACTAACATTATTGTCAACATCAATAAGATTACGACTAGGATTACCGACAGTTAATGTAATTACCAAAACAGACTTGATACAAGAAAAATTAGAAAAAGTGTTAAGCTGGTCTGGAACAGACTCACAGTTAGAGGCAGATTTAGCAGGAGAAGTGAATGGAGACACATTTTCTCTAATATCAGACATGTTAACAAGTTTGAACAGACATGATTTTCAACAGGATTTGATTCCAGTTTCTAATGCAACAGGAGATGGAATGGTAAATCTACAAAGTGCATTAAGCAGAACTATTAACTTGGGCGAAGAAATAGAAGATTAATGGTAAAATCAGTAACGGTACGCGCTCCTTGTTCTACTGCAAACTTGGGTCCAGGATTTGATGTATTTGGTATGGCATTAGATGCATTTTATGATGAGGTAACGGTAACGAAAAAACCAAAATCATTTGGAATTAAAATTGTAAGCTCTGATGACATTCCACTAGATCCAAAAAAAAATACTGCAGGATTAGTTGCAGAAAGCATGATGAAAGAACAAGGAATTTCTGATGGTGTAGAGATTTCAATTAAAAAAAATGTTCCAGCAGGGTATGGAATGGGAAGTAGTGCAGCATCAGCTGCTGCATGTGCAATAGGAATTGCAGAATTGTTTCAATATACAAAACATTTTGAAGAAGAAGGAATGCTATATCATGCAGGTTATGGAGAAAAAGCAAGTGCAGGAACAGCTCATTACGACAATGTTGCAGCTTCTCTTTTTGGAGGATTTGTAGTAGTTAATCCATATGTCCATCTCTACCACAATCCAAACGGTATAACGGTTCGTTCTTTTCCAGTTCCAAATTCATTAAGAATGGTTGTAGCAATTCCCAAGATTAGTGTTCCAAAACAGAAGACAAAGGCATCAAGAAGCGTAATTCCAAAAAATGTAAAGTTTTCTGATGTAGTACAAAATTTAGCATGTGCTACACAGATGATTGCTGAACTTAGTCAAAGAAAAGAGGCAAACGGATTAAGATTTGGAGCAAATATTCTAGATGTGATTGTAGAGCCAGCTAGGAAAAAATTGATTCCTGGATTTGATAAAGTAAAAAAGAATGCATTGGATGCAGGTGCAGATGCTTGTACGATTAGTGGTGCAGGTCCTTCAGTAATTGCATTTCTTGATGAGCACCCAAATGGTTCAGATAGAGAACCAGTGAACACAAAGAGAATTGGAGAAGCCATGAAGAAAGGTTTCAAATCTGCAAAGGTAGATTGTGACATTGTAATTTGTAAACCAAGTAAAGGTCCTAAAATCATAAGAAGAAAATGAAAAGAGCAGTTATCATTCTAAGTGGAGGTTTAGATTCAGCATGTATGATGTCATATTTAAAAAAAGGATACCAGTTGTATGGAATTACATTTGCGTATGGTCAAAGAGCATCTGAGGAGATAAAGGCTGCAAAACGTATTGGAAAATTACTAAAACTAAAGGAGCATAAAATTCTCGATATTGGCTTCATGAAGGAGTTGTATGGAGATAGTAATGTTTTAACAAATACGAAGAAAAAGATGCCTAGTACGTTTGAATATTCAATTGTAGTTCCCATCAGAAATGCAATATTTCTCTCAATTGCCACAGCATGGGCATTTACTTTAAACGCAGAACTGGTAGCATATGGAGCACAAAAAGGAGATACACAATATCCAGATTGTAGACCAGAATTTACTAGAAAAATACAATCTGCATTGAATCAAGGTGAATTTGATGGAATTAAAAATAAAATTAGAAAAGAAATTAAAATCTGGTCTCCATATTCAGAAAACATTTCAAAAAGTGATTTAATAAAAAAAGGTTACAAGGTTTTAGGAAATGAAATTTTCAAAACATGGAGCTGTTATCTAAGCGGCAAAATGCAATGTGGAAAATGTGAATCCTGCAATAATAGGAAAATTGCATTTGCAAAAGCAAAGATTACAGATAAGACGAAATATTTGAAATAAAATTATAGTATTTTTCTTTTTAAAACAAATCTACGAGCGCCCATATACCATCCAGCAAAGATTGCACCTACTATTCCCCAAAATATCCAATTAAGTGAGCCTTGATTAACAGTTTCTTCTTCTGCCATACTACAGTCGGTTATTTGTGATGTTTGTTCACATTCCCATCCATAAGACATCACAGAATCTTCAAAGAATGGGTTGACTTGCCATGAAATAACTATTGCAATTGCAATTACTATTGCAAATTCAATAATCGACCATGAGAAAAATGGCCATGATTCGCTTGGAACATGTATGTTATTTCTTGCAGGCATGATGAATTTCTAATTAGGGGATTATTTAATTTTTGATAGTAGATTACTAGTGGCTCATAGCTTTTAGGAGCTCTTCTTTGGTCTTTTGATCCTCAAATGTGCCTCTAAATGCCGATGTTGTGACTTTTGCATCATTTTTGACGCCTCTCATCTTCATACATAGATGTTCAGCATCTGCAACAACTGCAACACCTTTTACACCTTGAGCATAAAGTTCATCTGCAATATTTTTAGTAATTCTTTCTTGAATTTGAAGTCTCTTTGAGAATTTTTCAACAACTCTAACTAGTTTAGAGATTCCAAAGACACGACCATTTGGTACGTATGCAATTTGAATAGTTCCGTAAAATGGTAACATGTGATGTTCACACATTGAATAAAATTGAATGTTTTTTGCAACTACTGTTTCAGAATCTTCAGAAAATTGCACAGACAATTCAGAATCAGAATCATAGCCACCAAATATTTCACTATATGCATCAGCAATTCTTCTAGGAGTATCCTTTAGACCCTCTCTAGTAGGATCTTCGCCGATTTCAATAATAAGTTCACGTACTAGTTTTTTGACACGCTCTTTATCCATGTGATCAACTGGTTTGAAAGGTTATTTTAAAGGATGTGAATTCCTTAGGCACAATTATTCTTGAATAATTATTTCCTTTTTGTAGAACATACCAGATATCATAAAGACAACACCCAATATTCCAATCAAAGATCCAACAAATTCAATTGTTGATACGACTCCTTCAGCAAGTGGTGCTATAGCTAATGCTATGAATGCCCCAAAAATTACCATTGGGAGTCCGACACCAAAAATGATTGCTTTTGAAGTCATAATGAAAAACGGGATTGAAATCTATATGAAGTTTATGTTGACTCTTGTACAAGTTTCTCTGCTTTTGTTAGGAGTTGATCTATTAACTGCAATTTTGAGTTAATTTTTCGTTCAGAATCATCTAGATTATTTCGTATATTATCAATAACGGAAATCGCCTTTTCTACATAGTATAATGCGGCGTTACTTCCTTTTACATCAGAATGAAGCAGTTTTGCTCTTGTCTCAAATTGTGAAAGTTCAGATGTAATTTTTTGTTTTTGAGATAATTGTATTTGATCAACATCAATTTGTTGCAAATTATTCTTTTTGATTTCTTCGATATCGTTGTGAATTGTTATGACTATTCTAATTTGCTTTGTAATTTGAGATGTGGAATTTGATGAAATTAATTGAATTTTTGAGTTCTCTAACATGTTAACATAATCTAGTAACCCAGAAGTTTTAGCTTGAACAATTAGTGTATTAATTCTATCAACATATTTTTCTGCCAATGCTTGTGCACGAATTATTTTATTTTTCTCATTAATTGATTGAAGTGATTTATAGATTTCAAGCCCTTTCAAAGCAATCTGATCAATTGCTTGTTTTGCTTTGTCACTTTCGCCTTGTTGATTATTTTGTTTTGCAAGAGATATGAGACTCTTCATTTCTGAAAAGTCAACATCCGCTCCAATTTTATCAGATATTTGTTGAAGTCTTTCATAGTTCATCTCATATCTTTTGATAATCTGAGAATGATCTGGTAATGCTGCATCTTGTGCTTTGTTTTGAGCAATTTGGTTTAGCATTTGGCTGATTTGTTTGATTTTACTCATAGATGATATGAAATGTTCTCTTGCAGATTTTACATCTCCATCTTTTATTGCAGTTGATAATTGATCAATTTCATAGGTACTTTTGTTGTAAATCTCTAGTACAGCTTGTCTGTTTTTCCAGTCTTGAGTGTTTGAATTTTCCATCTCATCAATATTATGTTTAATGTAACGCTTTGCCTTTTCAGCAATATTCAACATGTAATCTAAATCTGATGCGGCTTCAATTTGGATAGCTGATGTAGGTAACAAAAGACCAGCAAAGGCAAAGATTGCAATTATACCATAAATTTTATTCATTTTTGTCATCCTCCACATTTGTTAATTTTATAAGATTTTGCTGGTCTTTTTTAGTGATTTCAATTAATTCATTTCTTTCTAATCTTTTTACTGCTCTCCACATTGTTGTTCTAGGTAAGAGGAATTTTTTTCTAAGATCACTTTCTAATGCACTACCACCATTTTCATGAATAAATTTGATTATCTCTTTATCGTCTTCTCTGAGATCTGGCATTTCTAGAACTTTTTCAATATTGAAAGGCTCATTCTTTTCTAAAACCGCGGTTTGAGAAGTTGAAACAATTCGTTTTGGTTTATTTTTCATCTTTACTGCAATCGCTGCTATTGTTGCAATTGCTACAGCAACTCCACCTGCAACATACATCATAGAATTATCATCGCCTTCTTTTACAGGAGTTTCTTCGGTTGGTAATACCTGGGACGATTCTGCTACTGCTAAGAAATATGTAATTTCAGCCATTCCACTAGGAAGAAGAATTTTTGTTCTGTCAGAATCAACATTCATGTCAATAGGAAATGTTGACATTCCCACAATGACAGAATTTTCTGGCATCACCACATTGAATTCGACTGGCGAATTTATCTCAAATGACCAAATTTTTCCATCTTTTGAAATTAGCGAGTACGTATCATAATTAATCAGAATATTTGAAGACCCCAGCGTCTCAACTTGTAAGATATTTTTTTCAAATTGTGTAGTTAAAGGAAATCCATTTTCATCTTCTGCCACAAGATTTTCTACTGAATCACCATAAAGTGAAACTTCAGTATCAGGAAGTAATGGATCAGATTCTAAAGAATAAGTAACATGTGTTGAACCATCAGGAAAAAGGAAGAAATCGAGGGTTCGAGTTGAGCCAAAAGAGTGCTGTAGCGGTACCGACATAGCAAGCAGAATTAGGACAAAAACTGCTAGGGGTACGCGAGCCATCAAAATCAGGGCTTCGGTTGGGCTTAAAAGCATTCCATCATTCTTGGAATCTTCCAACCAACCACAGCAAGCTGACTCTTGGTTCAATTCTAATACCTCAGATTCATCGAATTTAGGAGGTTTTGGAAGTTTTTGAATTCATCAAAAAATTTTAGACCTTTTTCAGTTATCATGAATTTGCGGTTTCTATCATCACGTCTTGTTTCGACTAGACCTGCATTGATCAATTTTTCACATTTATCAAGAACGGCATAGTGAGATAGGTTTGCTCTTCTGGAGATTGCAGACACAATAACGCCCTGCTGACCTCCATTCATGGTAACATCTAAGATGTCTCCCATTATTCCCATTTCGGATCTGTATTGTTGTTTTGACATGGTCTAGTTTAGGATCAAGAGCTTTATGAGGAACATTCTGAAATCTCATAGCGGAACGCATAGCGGAACAGGTTTGAAACGGCTAAAAATCAACTAAAAATGGCAATTTTGGTAGCAGGGGCGGAAAATTGTATTTTTTCATGTGTGTAAAATGTGTGTAAAATTCATTCTTTCATCTTTTTATTTGAGGAAAATGAAGTTAATTCGTGACTGGATTATTAGGTTCTTCCAAAGAAGATGAAGGTGGAGAAATGATGGAAGAAAAACCAGCTGAATCTATGCCTGAACCACCTCAAGAAATGGGTCAATCAGACTCAGATATTGGAATTTCATCATTGATGAACAAGCGGGCAAAGTTAGAAGAGGCTATCGATTATGTTGGAGGCTTGATTGCAAACCTCAAAGAGAAAAGAACTAATCTTGAAAAAGAGATTGAAGAAGAATCAGTAGACATTAAAAATTTGAAAGAAAAATTAATGAAAGTTAGTGATTATATCGATGAAGAAACACGGGGAATAGAACATCTGACTCAGAAAAGGAATACGGTTGAAAATGAGGCAGATGAAGTTGGGACTCTAATCTCATCAATGAGAGAGAAATTATCTGGAATAGACAAAATCATTGATGACGAAGGAAAAAGGATTACTAGTTTCAAAGAGTCACGAGATAAATCTTCTAGTTTTTAGAAAATTTTACATAAATTTTGATTCAGAAGTTGGAACGTTAAATTGCTCTAATCCAGTTGATGGTACTGAAGGGAACTGTTCTCCTGATTGTGATTCTGCGACTGCTGCTGCTTCTGCAAGGATGCTATCAGATTCGGCGTTTGTTGATTCTTCAACTCCGAAGGATGATCCGCTGCTGCTGAAGGTTTCAGTCATTAGTCCACCTAACATCTCAGTCATTCTACCAATCTCTTGATCTGCACCTGGCATGAATTTGACAAGTGATGATTTGAGTCCATTCATGAGACCGATTGTTGGCATCAATGTGGTGACTGTATCGCCCAAGTCGTGGAAGGTTGTTAATCTTAATTCAATTCTTTCTAATCCCATTTTGGCATTAGACATTATTTTGTTAACTTTACGAACTTCTACTAGTTCATTTGATAATACTTTACTTGAATAGGTGTCGTGTGCTTGTTGAGCAGCGACAATTTTTTGGAAAATTTTCTGATCTCTTTCTTGGAGTTTTTGGCACATGCCATCAAGTTTTCCGATTTGAGCCTGTAATCGTTTTACAGCCATTTCGACTCTTGGTTTTAGTGATCCTTTTGGTTTGAGAGTATCACCGAGTTTGTCCATGAAGCTTTGCTTCTGAGGAGCTGCCCATTTGTCTTGGAAACTTGCCATGCGTACTGTTTTGAAATATGTTATTAATTTCCGGTGTGAATAATGGTTCACAAATTATAGAAATTGTATGACTAGAATTCAACAAAATGACTATAATCTGGGAAATTCATGCCTAAATTATGAACAAAATGGTGATTGCTGGAGGAATAGTAGCTGTTGCAATCATAGTTTCTATGGCATATGGTGCATCAATGAACCCAGGTGGGAATGAGCAACGCTCGGGTGGAGAGATTTGGAATTTCCGAATATCAGGTGAGGAGTTTAATGATATCCAAACCATCACATCTGGTTTAGGAGTAATAGAAGGAGGAACTTACAAAATTGGATTTGTGCCGATGGGGGATTCTCCTGCTAAAATTAAACTTACGATAAAGGGAAAGTGGACTGAGAGTTATAGGTTGGAGCCTAGTTGGAGGCAGATATTCTCAGAAGAATTTGTTTTGGAAAAAAGTTTGGTTGATACTGGAATTTCAAAATACTACACATGGGAATACATCGGTCAGAAATATGTTCAAATTCCAGAATTAGAAGGAGAGATTCCAAGTTCAGATGAAGCAATATATGAAATTACAATCAACAGGTCTGGTAATCTAGAAGGTTCTGTCAGCATCTCATTAACTAAGGTAGATAGAAGCATCTAGGATGAATAAATGGGGGCGTGGCCCTTCGGCAAAGCAATGTGAGATTCCCTCACTTGTCAGCATCAATGTGCATTAACTCTATTTTCTGCTCTGCAGGACCACGCAAGTCTAATCGATAGGATTTACATCCTTCCGCATTAATTACCATATGTTATTATCATATTTAAGAGATTTGACAAATTATTACAAAAAAAACTAGTGTTTTTTGAAAATTATAATTGATTCAATCTATTGTTAATTATAGTAGGTCAAATAATCAGGGACATGACAATAGAGGACGAAAAAAAGAAAGGGGGATTATCGTTATTTGCAAAACATGCAGTTCAGTTTTACATTGTTGGCGCAACCGGCGTTTTAGTAAATTTAGGAATCTTATACCTTCTAACAGATATTGGAGGATTTTGGTACGTCGCATCACAAATTATAGCAATCTCAGTTTCAATTACCACAAATTTCTTTTTCAATAGATATTGGACATTTGGTAGTTTTGTAAAGGACAAAAGAAATTCAGTAATGTATGTCAAATTCATCATAGTTAGCGCAATTGGTATGGCAATTCAATTAGGAATTACAGTAACTCTAGTAGAAAGTAGTGCATTTTATCACATGTATGGAGCAGGAATTGGAATTGCAGTTGCTAGTGCCATAAATTACGTCCTAAATAGAAGAGTTACCTTTGGGATAAAGTTTAAGAATTAAATTTGATGAGAACAGAGTGATTTTACATGAATGCTAGGAAAAAACAGAGAATTGAGATAATTGGACTTTTAGTAGGAGTTTGGTTCATTTTATCACTCCCACTTCCATGGCTGATAACAACGCCAGATGTAGCACAACAACAACTATTGATTATAGTTCAAATGACAGGATTGATATCAGTTCCATTTGTTGGTCTAGCCATAGCATGGACTCTAAAGCCAGAATTAGCAAATAGAGATTTGAAGAATGATTAGTGAATTACCGTTTAAATCAACAATACCAGAATTAGATAAAATTATTGAGGGTGTGTTGAAAGCCGGTGAAAAGGTAATCGAGGTTTATGAAACTGATTTTTTAACTGAAAAAAAAGATGACGATTCACCAATCACTCAAGCAGATATTGAAAGTAATAAAATTCTAAAGGAAGTTTTGGGAAAAACTGGAATTACTATTTTATCTGAAGAAGATACAGATGACAAAAAAAGATTATCAGATGATAAGATTTGGATTATTGATCCGTTAGATGGGACCACGGATTTTGTAAACAGAACAGGAGAGTTTACAATAATGGTAGGATTGGTTGAAAAACAAAAATCTGTTTTGGGTCTAATTTATTGGCCTATCAAAAAGAAGATGTATTTGGCTGAATCAGGAAAAGGAGCATTCTGTCATGACGAAGAGTGGGAGAAAATTGAGACTACAATTATGTCAGAAATGCAAAATTGTCATGCGTTAGTCAGTAGACATCATCTTTCAGAGAAGGAAAAGAGATTGCTGGATGAAATGGAGATTTCAGTTGTCACAAGTATTGGTAGCTCACTCAAAGTTACAGAGATTGCATCAGGAAATGCCGAAATCTATCTGACAACTACAAACAAAATGAAACAATGGGACACTTGTGCCTCTAATTGTATAATTTCTGAGGCAGGAGGCAAAATGACAGATATGTCAGGTAATGAATTATCGTACAATACAGAGATAGTAAATCATGAAAATGGAATATTGGTAACTAATGGATTAATTCATCAAGATGCATTAAATGCTATTTCTAGATTAGATTCTTAGATTTCAAAAATTCCAGTACTTCTGCAGCACTCTCATCAAGAGACTTGTTTTCAGTATCTAGGACTAAATCAGCATTGTCTGGTGCCTCATATGGGTCGTCGATTCCGGTAAAACCCTTGATTTCTCCTGAACGGGCTTTTGCATACATTCCTTTGACGTCACGCTCTTCACATTGTGCTAGAGAAGCATTGACATAAACTTCGAAGAATTTGGTGTCATCACCAATAATCTCTTTTGCGTTTGCACGGTTCTCTTTGTATGGGCTGATTAGTGATACACCCATTGAAACATTATGCTTTAGAAGTAGTTTTGACAAGTGAGCAACTCTTCTGTTATGCTCATCTCTTGCCTCTTTTGAGAAGTCTTTTGGAGAGAACCATTCTCTTAGTTCATCACCATCTAAAATAGCCAGATTTGGTATGGTTTCAGCAAGTTTTCTTACTATGGTGGTTTTGCCTGAACAAGGCAATCCGGTCATCCATAAACAAAAGGCCATGTAAATGGCAGAGAAATTACCGCTTAAGAATGTTATTTTGCCCAGTCTTGGGATTCTAGATAATCAATGTCTTCTAAAAGAGAGGTAACCTTTTCTGCAATTGCCGATATAGACTGGAACTGCTCAAACATTTCTTGTTCTTCTTCTCTTGAGAGAATTTCTTTTTCTGCCTTTTCAAAAAACGCTTCTTCTCTTTTCATGTGTTCTATTAGAAACGTCGAATATACGCTCAAAAATCTAGCAACCGGTTCACGTTTGTCTTGACCTTCTTTCCATAATTTGAGATTTTTTGAAATTGATCTTGCTATATTTCTGCTAAATTCATGTTCAATTAACAATTCACGAATTTCTTTATTCAGATGATCGTAAGATGCAACACAGGGAAAATATGATCCCTCCTCTCTTGTAAAATGTACAGAATCTAAAAATTCTGCAATTAGAAAATTAATCTTATCAATATCAAAAAATGGAATATCTATTCCATCGTATAATGCTTTGTAGGACTTTGTGATTACTTTTTCAAGACGTAGTATATCTTGGTGTTCATTTCGTAGAAATTCACTAGCACTCATAATTCTAATTTTTTTTCTTGGAGAAAATGGATTTTATTCTTTCTTTATAGATATCGAGTTCCATCTTGAGGTTTTGAACCATTTCGTCAGATTTATCGCCCATGAAAATTATAGAAATTTCAGATTTTTAAAGAGATCTATACGCCTAATGTTTCAGATTTTGAGATGTCTAAATTGACCTTATCGCCTACAGACAAACCAAGTTGTTTGTATTCGTGCATATCTAGTTTGATGGATGTTGTTCCTGGTGCTGCACCGCCCATCATGCCTGGCATTCCACCACCAGAGATCATTTTATTTAGGTTTTTCATCATGTCATCCATGTTAGAAAATCCCATAACATTTGTTGTAGATGGGTTTGGAGGTTGATTTCCTTCTGCCATATCCTTGGCTAAAGAAAGAGTAACTAGAACATATGGAGCGCCGTCTGGGGCTGCATCAATTCTCATAACTACAAACTCTTTTCTCATATCATTTACCTGTAAAAATCCATATTTTAACTATTCATGTTTTTCATTTTTTGGTCTTTTATTTCATTTAGTTCGTCTTCGAAAAAGAATTTATCTTCAAAAGCAGGTTTTAGATCGTCAAGCCATATTGCATTTTCATCATATTTTGCAAAGAATGGACGGTTTACCCACTCTGGATTTCTTCCCTGAAGCATTCTCAATACGATAACTTTGGTTCCATTGATTTCAGAAACACCGTCAATCTGAACTTTACCAGGAGTTGCAGACATGCTTGGACCTCTAACTGTTCTTCCTAATCCACTTACTTTTTGAATTGCATGTTGGAAGATTTGATGTGCTTTGACTAGCGGTATTCCAAAATAATGTTGTGCTCCAGTATCTCTTACAACAAACATGTAATATGGAATACAACCAAGCTCCACTTGTTTCTGCCACATCTGAGCCCACATATCTGCATCATCATTAATGTTAGTAAGAAGTGGAGATTGAGTTCTAATTTGTGCGCCTGTCTCTCGAACATTTTTAATCGCAAGTTTAACTGCACCTGTTTTTAATTCTGCTAAATGATTAAAATGCCCCATTATTGCAAGATGAACTCCTTTTGAGTTTACTCGTCTAAATGTTTCAAGTGTTTCTTCAGCATCATCATCAGAGATGAATTTGTATGGCCAATAAGATAAGGCCTTTGTTCCAATTCGAATTGTTTTAAGATTTGGTAAATCTGCATCTAAAATTTTATCAATATATGTAGAGAATATTTTTGCTGGCATAATCATAGGATCTCCTCCAGTGAACAAAATATCTGAAATTTCTGGGTGTTCTTTTACATATTGTGCTAAATCATCTCCTTCTTGCATCGCAAATTTCATTTCATCCATACCGACGAACTGTGGCCATCTAAAACAAAAGCTGCAGTATGCATGACAAGTTTGTCCTTGACTGGGAAAAAAGAGAGTTGTTTCTTTGTATTTATGCTGCATTCCATAAAGTTTAGTTCCATCTTTTAGCATTGGAACATTTAGCTCCATTTGACCAGCTGGGTGTGGGTTTAACTGTAAACGGATTTTATTTGCCATATCTCGAAGTTCCTTACCAGATGAATTATTTTTTAAAGTTGAAGCCATCATTTCATAATGCTCTGGTTTGAGCATACCTTTTTGCGGAAATGTTAGATTGAACATTGAATCACCTGGTACATTATCCCAGTCAATTAATTGCTCAATTACGTAATTATTTGCCTTGAAAGGTAAAACGTGTCCAACTACCTCCATTTCAAAAATTTGTTCTTCTGTGAAATTTTCAATTTGTGGAATTTTCCTTAGATTTGAAAGCGTGTATGACTTGATCTTTGGTGAAGAATCTACTGTCCAGATCGATTCTTGTTGATTACTTGTTTGAGCCATTCCATAATTATGATAAATCCTCTGTTAAACTTTAGGATCTGACATTTACGAAGAGATTATGCCTGAAAATGCATATTTTTGAAAAAAATTGACAGTTTTTTTAAAACTTGACGACAAATCTACTAACTTAAGTTTAGGATTCTCAAAAAATATCAGAGATGGCAGAAGAAATTAGTGAGATTTCAGTTGGGCAATTTGATACAGTATCACAGTTGATCGCATCATCAGTATCTTTGCAATTAGCGGTAATTGGACTGATAATCGGAATTATTGTGATCAGTGTAGTTTATAGAAAATTTTCATTTTGGATTAAAACTCAAAAATTCAACCATACAAGACCACATGTTGCAAGGTTTGCAAGAAAAATAATTTTACCATTTTTAGCAATTGCTTTAATTTCATCTGTAAACATGTACATTCAAGTTTTTGAATTATTTGATGAAGAGTCAACAGTTATGCAAATAGAAGGAGAGCTAGCACCTAGTGAAATTTTTGCAAAAATGTTAAACACATTGAACATTTTGGTTATAGGATATACAATTTCACAGTTAGTTCCAATAGCATTAACAAAACGTGATAGTTCACGTCTTGAACGTGAAGATTTTGAAGCCTGGAGAGAAATGAGAGGATTTCCAGATGATGCTGACGATTTATTTCATAAATTATACAAATGGATTCCACCAAAACAAAAACCAGATGATCTAACTGAAGAAGAATTCAATAGTTATTTGCAAACTGACGAAGGAATACAATACTTAGAGAACTTCCGGACATCAAGAGGAGCTCCAATTGGAAGTTATGAAAAAAATTCTAAAGAACCTTACGAAAAATGGAAAAAATCTGAACGAAAAAAATATCAATTATACTTTGAAGCTTGTGTAACAGGAAAGAATGTATCTGGAAGGAAATTATTTCCAGGCGTATTACCCGAGGAGATTTATCCTATAGATATCTGGAGAGAACAAAAAAGAAATTCAGGTTTTGAATCAATAATTTCAGGAAACAAACCACCAGGACACTCACGTAAACAAAAAGAAGGGGTTCCAAAATCTGCAAAACAGGTTTTACCAATTTTAATTTTTGTTGGAGTATTAGTTGGAGTAGTATCATGGTGGGAAGTAGATTTGATAGTGCTAGCAACTGCAACAGGAGGACTTGCATTTGGTGTGGGATTAGCATTAAAAGAAACGTTAGAAAATTACTTTTCGTATATTCTTATCAGAAAAGATAAGGTTGTCAAAGAAGGAGACAGAATACAATTACAAAGTGGATATAATGGATATGTACATAAAATTACACCAAGAGTGACATACATTCGTCATGGATTAAATGAATCAGTTGCAATTATTCCTACACGACAATTGGTTAGTGCAGAAATAATTAATTATACAAAAGAAATCAAACTTGTTCCTGCAGTAGTAAATGTTGGTGTTTCATATTTGAATAATCCAAGACAAGTTACATCAATTTTAGTCAAAGTTGGGAAACGTGCTATGATTGAAGCTACAGATGCAAGAGGAAGACATCTTGTAAGACAAAATAGATGCCCATATCTTGAAGAAAACAAACCTAGCTGTGGATGTGATAAGGATATTCATGTAGATGTAACACAACCTGTTGTACGATTTGATAAGTTCAATGATTCATCTTTGGACTTTTCAATGTGGGTTTACGTAAGAGATTATGGTGCACAATTCAAGACAAAAAGTGATATGCGTCTGATTATGTACGAAGAGTTCAAGAAATATGATATTAGAATACCATGGCCAATACGTACAGTTTACCAAGGTGATGAAAAACGTGAAGAACAGGAAATTAATCAACTAGATTCCAAGCGCAATGAAGTGATGGATGAGTATGGATTAGGTGATTTAGGTCGTGGTGAAGCCGGAGATGAATAGTAATGATTAATTTATTTGAAAAAATTCAAAACGCACATTGAAAGATATTATTAAATTCATTTTAAAAAATTCAATAATTTTTGCAATAGTCTCATTTACGTTTTCGATGATTGGTGCCTTCTTTCCTGAGAGTGAATTCACATTTGTGATTGGAAATCCGCTTGTAGTGAGTAGCGTTACGTATGAACATGTGTTAGGTCATATTTTTTGGGGCGCAGTAATTGGGTTGGGAACATTAAGTATTAGATACATCATTCTAGGTGGAAGTTTTGCAATCTTTTTAGATTCGGATCATTTACTACAATTTTTGGATATAGAGTTAGTTTCGAGAATGAGTCATTCAATTCCATTTGCAGTAATTGTATCTATAGTATTTTTTGTAATTCTACGAGGAAAAGATATCAGAATTTGCGCTGTCGCATTTGGTGCAGTTTTATCACATATTGCATTTGATGTTTTCTTAGCAGATGTTTTACTTAATTCAGCCACAGAATTCCCATTGTTTTCACCATTTACATTTGAAACAGTATCATTACAAGGATTAGATTGGCTCGTAATACAGATTATTGGGGTCAGTATAGTGGCAATTACAAGCTATTTTTTCAAAAGAAAGGAGATTAAAGTAAAAAATAGTCTTACGAAAACTTAAGAATCCGTTTTGATTCGTTGATTTAATGACAAAATTTACAGTTATTGGTGGAGATGCATCATCTGATTTAGCTAAAAGAATTGCTAGAAAATTAAAATCACCCTATATCAAAACTGAGAAGAAAATATTTCCTGATGGAGAAAGTAAAATAACAATTAACCAAATTCCAAAAAAAAGTATAGTTATAGTTGTTCAATCAACTAACCCCCCAGTTGATTCAAATCTTTTAGAATTATTGAGTATTGTTTCAAAGGTACAAAAATTTTCTTCAAAAGTATATGCAGTGATTCCTTACATGGGATATGCAAGACAAGATAGAGAATTTCTTGGTGGAGAAATAATCACTATCGGGGTGGTGGGAAAATTACTCAAAGCAGTAGGTGTAAAGAAAATTCTCACAGTTGACATTCATAGTAAATTAGCATTAAAAGAATTAAAAATTCCATCAGAAAATGTTTCTGCAATGGAAGTACTAGTCAAACATTTTAAGAAAATGAAAATGAAAGATCCATTGGTTATATCTCCAGATTTAGGTGGTAAAGAAAGAGCTGAAAAATTTTCTAATCTTTTGAAAACAGATTTCATTGCATTGAAAAAACATAGAGACAGAAAAACTGGAAAAGTGAATATCCTTTCTGGTAAAGTTGATGTGGAAAATAGAGATTTAATTCTGGTAGATGATATGGTTAGTACTGGTGGAAGTATTGTTAAAGCAACCCAATTTTTAAAGAAACAAAAATGCAGACGTGTTTTTGTTGCATGTACGCATGCATTATTGGTTAATGATGCTAGAAAAAAGATCAAAAATGCAGGTGTTACTCAAATTATTAGTACAAACACCATACCTGGTGAATCAGCAAAAGTAGATGTATCAGGAGTTATTTCTGGTGCATTGAGATGAAAATAACATTATGAAAATAGTTTATCTTGGAACTTCAGCTGCTGCACCGACCATTGATCGTTCATTAACATGCATTTGTCTTGTTCGTGAAAATGAAGTTTTGATGTTTGATGCAGGAGAAGGAGCCCAAGTTGCATATTTGAAAGCAGGTTTACCGTGGAATAAAAAAATGAAAATATTTATCACACATCTACATGGAGATCATTGTTTAGGTGTCTTGGGTCTTTTACAAACAATGTCATTACAAAAGAGAACGGAAGCTGTTGAGATTTACGGCCCAGCTGGAATTGAAGAATTCATTACTGCAAATATCAAAGTATTAAATTTTGGATTACCATTTCCTGTTTTCATAATAATTGTAAATGAAGGCAATGTTGTTAATGAAAAAGATTATCAGATAAATTGTTGTGAGGCACAACATGGAATTACTGCGTATTCATATTGTTTTGAAGAAAATGAAAGAGTTGGCGTATTCTATCCAGAAAAAGCAAAAGAATTAGGAATCCCAGAAGGAAAAATGTGGCAGGAGTTACAAAATGGTAATTCCATAGAACTAGAGGGTAAGAAAATTAACTCATCACAAGTAACAGGTGAAAAAAGACCAGGTAAGAAAATTGGAATTTCAGGCGATACACGTCCTACTGAAAAATTACAAACATTTTTCAAAAATAGTGACTACATGAGCTTTGATTGTACATTTTCATATGAACTAAAAGATAGAGCAATTGAGACAAATCATTCAACTGCAAAAGAAGCAGCAGAGTTAGCAAAAAATGCAAATGTAAAAAATCTGATTTTAACACACTTTTCAGCAAGATATAATGATGAAACAATTTTACTAAATGAAGCAAAACAAATTCATGAATCAGTTATAGCTGCAAAAGATCTACTTGAGATTGAGATTTAGATTATTCATCAAATTTTAAAAAGTCAATCTCAGGGATTTCTGTTTCATCGATGGTGTTTTCAACTTGACCTGCAACATCTACTACTGTATCTCCTGCCTTTAATCCAACATCATACAATGTATCACCGACTTGGCTTGTATGCTGATTGTATTCCTTAATGTTAGTGGCATCTGCAACTAATGCATCAAGAACTAATGTACCTGCAGGAAATTGACTCATTGTTTCAGGTAAGAATAAAATTCCACCAGCTATCAATACTGCGCCAATTATTGCTAATTGTATTTTCATAACAAATGCTGTAAAAATCGATTTTTCATGACTGAGCTAAAAAAAAGCTCTCAAAATGGATAGAAATAGCTAGTTATCTAATTCGTAATAGAATCAATTACTTGTTCTATGTCGTTTGAGCGTAAAATTATCTTAATTGGGCCTAAAGATGATTCGTTTGCTTCACTGCATAAAGCTACAGTATTTACAAATGCTGCCTGTTTATTGAGATAAAACCAAGTGGAGTCACTGTCACTATTTTTTTTGAGAATACGTTGATAGGTATTTTTGGTATTTTTTTCATGAATTGATTTTGAAATTTGTGACAGAATTGAAAAATTATTTGTTTTTCCACTAATTTCTGTATCAGATATTTCTAATTCTATTTCAGGAAAAATGTTATTTATTGCAGATTTTACTTTTTCAGGATCTTCAGAAGGATTGATTTGACAGAAAATTTGAATTGTTGTTTTTTGATTCATTATTCAATCCACTTTTGAAATATTTTGATTGCAGATTTTACCATTTCCTCAATCGTTACATTGTTATTTTCAATTGATTCATCAGCAAGCCCAATAATTTCTTCTAAACCAACACCAATTTCACGATTATCACGTTCTTCAAATTTTTCTCTTGTTAACGGATCATCTGATCTTTTACGTTCACGGAGAAAATTAAATCTTGTATCAGCTGATGCATCTACAGCTAAAAGTTTTACATTTCCAGTTTCTTTTAAAACATTAATTTCATGTATTGAACGTATACCATCAATAATTATAATTTCATGAGTTGAGTTTTTAATAGAATTTTTAAGTAATTTTGCAATTGCACCTGGTCCATTTTTTTCACGTAAATTTAACATAAGTTTACCAAGATTCTCACCTGTAGGTTCCAAATCTAGTCTTTTAGCCTCAGCTCTAACACCATCACCAAGGCTGAATGTTTCATAACCGCCTTCTTTTAATTTTGAAACAATAGTTGATTTTCCTGCACCAGGCATTCCAGTTAAACAAACAACAAGTTTTGACACAGATTATTTTTGAATGACTAGTCTATGAAGGTAGCGATAAATAATTACTAAGATTTTATTTTTCATGAGAGTTTTTGTAGCAGTAGAAATTTCTAATGACAAAATTTTGAAGAATATTGAAACATTCCAAAAAAATGTTCAGATTGATGCAAAACCCACAAAAATTAATCAGATTCATTTTACTTTGAAATTTTTAGGAGAAATTGATGAAAGCAAATGTGAACAAGTAAAAGATACTATTAAGAAAATATCATTTTCTTCTTTTGATTTATCGTTGAAAGGTGTAGGAGGATTTCCAAATTTAAAAAATCCACGAGTAATCTGGATTGGAATTGATGAAAATGGTGTTGAGAAATTAACCGCTATAGCAAATGAAATAGGAATAAAATTAACATCATTGAGTTTTGAAAATGATGAAAAATTCAAACCTCACTTGACAATTTTTAGAGTAAAAAAGAAAATTAACGATATTTCAGTCATGATGAAAGAATATCAGACTATTGAATTTGGTACACAAACTATATCAAAAATTAAAGTAAAAAGAAGTGTTTTAAGTCCAAAGGGACCAGAATATTCAGATTTACTGGAGGTTAATGCAAAATGAAAAGTGATATTATAAAAAAATCAAAACAAATAGCAATTCCAAACAACATACTAAGAAAAAAAGTGGATAAGATTGCAAATCAGGTCTTTAGTCTTGTAAACAAAGAAACTGAAAAACAAAAAGCGGTTGTGTCAGTACATTTTGGAGGCTCATATGCAAAAGAAACATGGACCCCAGAAAAAATTGATATTGATATTTTTGTAAAATTTAAAAAAACAACAACTGAAAAAAATTTTGAAACAATTAGTAAAAAAATTGGGTTTGATTCACTAAAAAAATTCAAACCATATGTAAGATATTCAGAACATCCGTTTGTTGAAGCAGATATTGATGGAGTAGGAGTTAATGTTGTCCCATGTTATGACATTAAAAAAGGAGAATGGAAAAGTGCGGCTGATAGATCAACATTTCATACAGAGTTTATGAGTGAAAAACTAACAGGTTCAATGAAAGATGACATTAGAGTTTTGAAATGTTTTTTAAAAATTAATGGAATGTATGGAGCAGAGATTGCAAAGCAGGGATTCAGTGGTTATGTTTGTGAAGTTTTAGTTTACTATCTAGGTAGCTTTGAAAATGTCTTAAAGAAGATTGCAAAATTACAAAATAATGAAATGATTGGAGAATCTCCAAGAAAATTTGAATCTGCAATAGTAATAATTGATCCAATAGATAGAAATAGAAATCTTGGAGCTGCAATATCAATTCAAAATGTAACAAATTTTATTTTAATTGCTAGAAATTTCTTAAAAAAGAATTCAATTTCATACTTTAAAGAAAAACCAAAAATTAAGATTTCTGCTGAAATTGCAAAAAATTTACTAATTGTGAATTTTACATACAAAAAAAGGAGTGATGACATTGTTTATGGCCAGATTAAGCGTGCATCTAGCTCAATTGAATCCCAAATGATCAATGAGGGATTTAATGTTCTTAGAAATGATGCCATAGCATATGATGAAACTAAAGCTAGTTTGTTGTTTTTACTAGAATCACTAACCATAACAAAAAATGAAATAAGAACAGGGCCGGATGTGTTTTCTGGTGAGTTTGCAACTAAATTTATCAATATTAATTCCAAAAAATCAAAATTAATGTGGACAGATAAGGAAGGAAAATTACAATCATTACAAACTCGAAGATATGAAAATGCCAAAACATACCTTAATGATTTAATTAAAAATCATATTGGGCAATCAGGAATTCCAAAAGGATTAAGAAATGATTTCAAAAAGGGATTTAAAATTACAAGTGGAAAAGACAAACAAAGCAAATCTGTTAAAAAGAGCATTTCAAAACTGATAACTACTGATGACACAGCATTTTCAACCAATTAGCGTTTTCAATAAAGAACCTTACAAAAAAATTCTAGCATTTCCAGAGGGAAAACAAACTGAGATTAAAAAACGACTAACAGAATTAAAAAAATTAGGAATTACTCATGTTTCATTCACCGGACCATTACAGATTGAAAAGTGTCAAATTCTTGGAAAGGGATATGTGGGAATGGTTGTTCTTGCAAAAAAAGACAAGAATGTTGTAGCGTTAAAAATTCGAAGAATTGATTCTCCAAGGAAAAATATGACAAATGAAGCCAAATTACTCAAGATTGTAAATAAAATTGACGTAGGCCCAAAGTTTATCAAAAATTCAAAAAATTTTTTGATAATGGAGTACATTGAAGGTGAGAAAATTATTGATTGGGCAAAAAAGCCTGAAATAAAATTAGAAGAAATTCGTTTAGTATTGAATAATGTTTTGAGAGAATGTTATCTTTTAGATAGTATAGGATTAGATCATGGAGAATTAAGTACAATAGACAAACATGTGATCGTTGGAAAAAATAAAAATACAATTATTGATTTTGAGAGTTCAAGTACTAATAGAAAGCCATCCAATGTAACAGGTGCAACGCAGGCAATTTTGATTGGAACGGGATTGGCAAAAATTATTCAAAAAAAAATAAAGTTACCAACAAAATTAAAGATAATTAATCTAACTAGAGAATACAAAAAAAATCCAACAGCAAAAAATTTTGAAAATATTACTATTGGATTAAAATTACAAACTTCAGGTAAATATGAAAAAGAGGTTTCATCTTTGTATTTAGATAAAAAACTTGAACCATTAATAAGAAAAATTGGTCCATGTACAATGAGAGTGACAAAAAATTCATACCAAACACTCGTGGAGGCAATAATCTATCAACAATTATCAGAAGCATCTGCCACAGCAATTACAAAGAGATTTCTAAAACTTTACAAAAAATTTCCTACTCCAGAACAGGTTATGATTACAAGTGACAAAAAATTAAAAGACACAGGAATTTCAGGCACAAAAATCAATTACATTAAAGGATTATCAAAACAGATCATCCAAAAAGAAATTGATTTTAGAAAAATTTCAAAATTAAAAGATGAACAAGTAATTGAAGAATTAACAAAAATCAAAGGAATTGGGAATTGGACGGCACAAATCTATCTAATGTTTTGTTTGGAAAGAAAAGATGTTTTCCCAGTAGGAGATCTAGGAATACAAAAAGGGATTAGAGATTTGTTTTCATTAAAAGAACTACCTAACCCAAAAACTATGGAAAAATATTCAGCTAGATGGAAACCAAACCGCAGTATTGCGTGTTGGTATATTTGGAAGAGTCAAAGAATTAATTCTATAGGCTAAAAATCAGTATAGATTTTACCTCTCATACATGAAATAATTAAATCGTGGTGAACCAAAAAGAAGGCATGGGAACATGTTCGATCTGCAAGAAAATTTCTGCAACAGATAGTGATCATTTACACTGTGTAGAAAAAAGACGAATTGAATTAGAAAATTTACAGTTGAAAGATACTATAACCGAAAAATTGGATTTAGGAAAAGATCCTAACAATATGGGTAAAGAAATCAAAGCGCTCTTAGGACATATGAATAGAGAAAAAGATACTAAATCTGAATAATTATACTTCTTGAGTAGTTGGTCTTATTAGAATTTCATTCACGTTCATGTGATTTGGTGCTTCTAGTGCAAAAATAATTGCATTTGAAATATCTTCAGCTTGCAAACCTTCCATTTCTTTATGTTTATCAACAAATGCTTGTAAGGATTGTTCAGTAATTGTATTGGTTAATTCAGTTTGTACAACTCCAGGTTCAATACTGGTAACTCGAATATTTTTTCGTACAGAAAGTTCTTGTCTCAATCCTTCTGTGAATGCGGCGACTGCGAATTTTGTAGCACAATATACACTTCCAGCAGGGAAAACAACTCTTCCTGCTACAGATGAAATATTTACAATATGACCTGATTTTTTCTCAACCAATGTAGGAACTACTGCTGCAGTACAATATAGCACACCTTTGATGTTTACATCTACCATTCTATCCCATTCATCTATTTTTAGAGATTTTACAAAACTAAGAGGCATTAATCCTGCATTGTTTATCAAAACATCAACTGTTCCATACTTTTCAATAGCTTGTTTAACTAAATTATCACAATCAGATTTTTTGGTAACATCTGTTTCACAAATAATAATTTCACCACCGTCGTCGGTAATTTCTTTTTTCAAAGTTTCTAATCTATCTAATCTTCTTGCTCCAGCAACTATCTTTGCACCTTTTTTTGAAAGTGCTTTAGCAGTTGAATACCCAATTCCACTAGATGCGCCAGTAATTACTATAACTTTATCTTGTATCAAAGCTAAATTTTATGAATTTCGTTATGACTAAAAATGTTACGTGATTTTGACAAAAAGAAGAGTTAGCAGTCGTGCCCGCCACAACCGCATCCACTGTGAGTCTCGGTACCTTGAGATGCACTTGGTCTACATTTGGAACATTTGTCTCCTCCATCTGCTGAGAAAAATCCAATTCCACATTCTACACATTTCATGCTTGCCATACAAATTCTTGATATTGTGAGTATTTTATGCTATCCGTTCATTCCTTGAGCAGTTTCAATCATCCACATCTCAACTATACCACCAATTAACAATAATGCAACGACAATACTAATTTCGATCGAAATGATCAGTTTATCGCTTTTAATTTGATTCCAATTTTTTTGAAATACATCTTTTGCAAGTAACGTACTGCGTGACATTGCAAGTGAATATGACGCCATTTCCATCAGTCCAAATGGTGTCAAAAGAATAGCTAACGGGTTTAGTTGTGCTACTTGAGCATTTGAAGCTGCTATAGCTGAGTATGCAAATCCTGTTGAATAAGCAGAAAACAGTCCCCACGCAACCCCAAAACCTGGAATAAACATCGGTAATGCTATTGTTGTATTATGTACAAAGATACCAATTCCATCTATAGTATCGATAATTTCTTCAAAGAAACTCATTACCTCCTCAATCTCTTCTTCAGTAGGCTCACTTGTTACAGCAGAGCCACCATATACGACTGTGAAAATTGCTGTAAATATGAAAAATAAGATTATTCGTTTCATTGTTAACATGGTGCACGTTTAATCGATCTATATTTGAGGTTTTGTTGTAAAACAGATTTAATTAAAACTCTAATCACTATTTGGAATGGACGAAGAAATTTCCTCAGCTGTTAGTTATGCATTGAATAAAGGATTTCAGATTCATCCAGACGCACTTGAAATTCTACATAAAATTGACGTTAAGGAATTGGCCCAGATTATCAAAGATGTAGTTAAAGAAAAGCTAAAACAAAAGCAGTTTTTGATAAATGAAGAAGATTTTGAGATTTATCTAGGAATAAAGGACGATGAGGAACATCAGGTTGAGTTTGAGATTTTATCAGACCCAACCAGCAAAATAACATCTGCAGAAGGTGTTGAGGGATATGGAAAATTGTTTGCTAGTAGATTTAACAAATTAAAACAGATAATGTCTGATAGACCAGAAGCAAAAAAGGTCAAAGATATCGAATCTATCAAATCAATCACAAAAAATGATGATGAATTATTCGTATGGGGATTAGTTTCAGATAGGAAATCAGATAGAAATATCTCAAAAATCACTCTAGAAGACCCTACCAGTTCAATGGAGATAGTGGTTTTTGAGGGAGATTTGAAAGATACAGCAGATACTTTACTCATGGACCAATTTGTGATGTTTAAGATAGTTCCTGCTAAAAATGGTGGATTTTTTGCAAAAGAGATTCTTCTTCCAGACATACCAGAACATACCACAAATCGCTCAAAAACTGAGACTTATGCTGTATTTTTATCAGATTTACATGTTGGAAGTAAGTTCTTCATGGAAGAAGAGCTATCAGAATTTATCAAATGGATTTCAAGTGCAGACCCAATAGCAAGAAAAATTAGATTCGTCATTGTTGGAGGAGATTTGATTGATGGAGTTGGTGTTTTCCCAGGTCAAGAAAAGATACTAAATCAAACAACAACAGAAGGGCAATTACAAAAAACGTTTGAAGTTTTAGATAAGATACCAAAGCACATCAAAGTATTTCTCATATCTGGAAACCATGATGCAGGAAGAAAAGCTCTTCCACAACCTGCAATCCCAAAGATATACAATTCCCAATTATGGGATAGGGAGAATTTCTTCATGTTAGGAAATCCATCAATGGTTTCACTAAATGGAGTTAAGGTTTTGATGTATCATGGTCAATCAATAGATGATGTGGTCAGAACCACACCTGGCGTTAGTTATGACAAACCAGCTGCTGTAATGAGACATTTTCTTAAAGCCAGACATATGAGCCCGATTTACGGAAGTAGAACCCCAATTGCCCCAGAAACAGAAGATATGATGGTAATTGATGATATCCCAGATATCTTCCATTCTGGACATGTTCATTTTGTGGGTCTTGATATGTACAAAGGAGTTTTGATAGTCAATTCGGGTGCTTGGCAAAGACAGACAGATTTCCAAGAAAGTGTTGGGATTACACCAACCCCAGGAATGGCCATTATTGTAAATCTACAAACAATGAAGGTTTACCAAAAGGACTTTCGTGTTCAAGAATCAGACTTTATTGAACCAAAACATGCAGAGCCACAACAACTCAGTTAGAGAATATCTTGTAAGAGCATCTCATCTTTGAAGGTAGTTTTTACCATATCTGGTGAGACCGTAATTCTGAATTTCTTTGTATTTCCGTGTGTTCCTTGGTGGACGATTCTGCCAGCAATGATTCCTGACATTTCTATCTCACTGAGCATTTGAGTGACTCTTCTTTGAGTGAGCTCTTTTTGGCGAATATCTTTACAGAGATTTTTGTAGGTTGAATATACTTCTCCTGTGGATATCTCTGATGATTTCATAATTGCTAAGATTAGTAACTTTTCATGTAATGGGTAGGAGCGAAGTGCTACAACCTCTTTGTTTTCCTCAATCTTTTCTGCTGCCATTCTGATATGGTCTTCTGAGACGGTTGGCATTTGGGTTCTTTCTGCTATCTCGGCTGCTACTCGAAGAAGGTCTAATGCACGTCTAGCGTCTCCTGATTCTCTTCCAGCCATGGCAGAACAGAGGTTTAATGCTGCATCTGAGACTATGTTTTGTTCAAATGCCACCTCAATTCGAGCATCCAATATCTCTTTGATTTGTGGTAGATTGTAATTTGTGAATATGACTTCTTCCTCACTCAAACTGCTAATGACACGTGGGTCTAATCTTTCTTTGAAGGTGAGGTCATTTGATACGCCAATTAGTGTTAATGAGCCTGTGGTTAGTCTCTCGTTTGCTCTGGTAATTTGATATAGAACATCTTTGCCTGTTTTTTGGATTAATTCTGCCAAGTAATCAATTTCATCAATTACGAATACTGCGTTTGTTTCGTTTTTGTCTAAAACGTAGAGAATTCTGTTGAATACTTCACTTATTGATAGCCCTGTGCTTGGAAGCCACATCTTTTCGTCGTTGGTTTTTTGACTTCCTAGGCCTAGTTGTCTTCCAAAGGAGACCAATAGTCCGTATAGGGTTGTTTCTTGTTTTGCGTTTGTATATGCTAGTTTAATTGGAAATGATCCCTCTTCAACCCTTTTTTGGATTTTTGAGAGTACTTTCTTAATTACCAGGGTCTTGCCTGTTCCAGGCTTGCCATACACCAGTAGGTTTGATGGTCTTGATTCCATTAAAATTGGAAGTAAAGATTGAGTAATTTTTTCCTGCTCAGGGTCCCTGTGAAGTATTTGATTAGGCATGAATGTAAAGTGAAGTACGTCTCTATTCTTGATTAGAGTTTTGCCGTTTTGGGCTGCATCTAAAAGACGGTCAATTGGATCGATTGTGGTTGTACTCATGTTGAGATCATATTGTATTTCAAAACAACAGTTCAACTGATCTTTTTGAAAAACTTCACAAGACTGATCGTTCTTGTTGACTCTTCTCAGATCGATAGGATCGCTCCCAGACACCTTCATTTCTAATGATAAACTAGATTGTAAAATAAAATAAAATTAGTATGAATATGAATTCTCATTTTAAAAAAATTAGAAAAGGTAACACTGGAAAGATAGGTGTGTGGGATATCAAAAAATGAAATTAAAAAGTGAAATTTATGAGGGAATTTTACGAAAAAGCTAAAAGGCCTGGGGATAGTTAACAACTGTTAAGGACGTGTTAAGAAAAGTGAAAAGAAGCCCATTTTACCCCCTAATTTCCAGTCTAGGCGTGAAGATAGCTGTTAACATTGTTAATATCATAAAATCACCCCTTTATTTCCAGTCTAGGCGTAAAATATCCCCTAATTTGGAGGGTATAGGAGATGGTTTTGTTAATAACAAAAAAACACTCAGGCGTGGGCTAGGCAGTCAATGTTAACAAACCTGTTAGTTAACAAATCTCAGAAGATCAGTTGATGAGTTAAGGTTGGATCCTTATTGATCTGAATGGCAGGGAAAAGAATTAGAATAGATCTAGAGGACAAGGATGGAGCCAAATACAAGTTCAACTTGGAGGGCAACATCAATCGTGATAAAGTCCTTAAAATTTTCGATTTACTAGATTTGATGAATATTGAAGAAACCGCAGACAACCCTGGGGTAGAGTCAGTTGGAGGTAAGATATGGCATATAGTAGACAAATACTATCCAACCGGCAAATTCACTTCTTCAGACATACTAGAGAAATATGAGGATGAATACAACCAACCAATCAAACTTAGCGTAATTTCGACATATTTGGCCAGATTTACCTCTAAAAACAAGGTTGAAAGAGCCAAAAAAGGCAGAGAATGGGCTTATCACACTCTAAAACTCACAAATACCACCCCGAAATTATCAGAAAACTAAACTAAGGAATGTGTACTGTGTACAATCGATGTTATAACCTTGTTTTCATTAATTATTTACCATGAGTACAATCAACACCCACAAAAAATGGACAACTGTCAAAATCCCAGATGGACTATTGGAAAGAGTAGGAACTTATGCAGAAAGCGACGATGCACGAGCACTAGGATTAGTTAGCAGATCACAATCTATTGTGTACATTCTTCGTCAGTTTCTTGAGGAACATGAAAGCAGAAAATAACATCTGCGACCAGGTTTGTCCATGTATACATGGCGGGGGGGAAAACATCCATAAAATCTACTTTAAGACACTAAAACGAGAAGTCATAGTGGATCTATGCCTAGATTGTGAGGAATTTTTTGCAGCAATCAAGGAATAAACTAGGAAATACGCACTTTTCGGACCACTAAATGGTCTCCTTCCAGGCCTATTTTGAGGTAATCACCCTTCTGCATCTCTAAATATCGTCTAAATTGCTTAGGTATGGAGATGGTTCCACCTGATGTTATCTTTACTAATTCTTCAGGAACCTCACTCATATCATAATATATGATAAACTAGTATTAATTAATTATGTTTATTATTATATCATAAATTACAATAGAAAATATGAGTAAAACCATCAAAAAATCAACATATCAAACACAATTCAACAAAGTCAAAAAACCTTTCAGATCATGAAAATTACCTTGATTTCATCCAACTAGGAGGTCTGTGGGGCTATAGTTTGTGTTGCTGCACCTGATCCAGACAACCTGGAACGACCAGTTTGGGTAATTGAGTAGCTGTATGGTTTTGCGTTGGTGTTTCTCTCCACCAACCCATCATCAGACATTTTCTTCATTGTCCTCGAAATATGCTCTCTACTCTTACCTAGTGTGATTTGAATATCACGTGATGTGCGTGACCTGTCTGTGATTAGTCTCAATACTGCCTCAACAATATCACCACTGCTCATGTTAGGCGTTCTTTCTACTCTAGGCTGAACTGGGACCTGCTCAGGCACAACTTGGACCTGTTTCTCTACAACTTGGACCGGTTTTTCCTCATTTCTTACAACATTTTGTGGTATTTCTTGAGAAAAGCTAAGATTTTCCAAGTCAATTGCATCTAATTTAATTTTAAGATCAATTAACTGTCTTTCATAGAACTCTAAACGCTCTGAATCTGCCTTTGTTTGGTTATTTGAGGCTGAAACTGCCTTTAATTTAGAATAAATGAATAATGTGAATAATCCGCCTATGAAGGCCAATATGAGACCGAATATCACGTCTAAGTCTGGAATCTCAACTAACATGACATATCATGAGGAATTTGTGATTTATCGTGATAGGACAACATTATTTCACACTTAGAGTAACCAAAACCTCATCACACTATTACACAAGAAATATTCCTCGCAGGCACAAAATCACATTGCTGTAGTCTGCTTGACTACACGCTCTATCACACTAATGATTTCTTGTTCCTTCTCAGGGAAAACATCACCATCTTTTATCACACTCATTCGTTCGGAGAGTTGTGATATTACATCGATATCATCAGGCAAAACCACGCCTAGTATGCCTAGAACTATGAATGAATAATACAAGCCTGAAAGCTTATCCCTAGACTGAGAAACCTGCCTGTAATAGGCGCCTTTAGTCATAGTAAATTCGACATCAGAAAGATTCTTTGATTTTAGAATAATTTCAATTTGTCTCTCTGTAAACAGTGATTTTTTGATGATTTCCTTTAAAATATTAGAAAAATTAGAATTACTAGGGTCGCTCATAGCTATACAAATCTGTATACCGATACTTGAATAAAACTTAAAGGGTCATCATTAAACGTGAAGCATGACTGGTAAAGTAGAAGAATTACTCATTTCTGAGCGTAAAAAATCACCATTACTATTCGTATTAATCGATTCAGAGGTATCTCAGATAGATTCTGCTGTAAAACTAGCCAAAGATGTTGAAGAAATAGGTGCAGCGTCAATACTAGTAGGCGGTTCATCCGCAACTGATCAAATGGAGATGGCCGAGGTAGTCAAAAACCTCAAAGATGCGGTAAATATTCCAATTATTCTATTTCCTGGCAACATTACCGGTGTTGTACCACAGGCAGATGCCATACTGTTTAGTTCCTTAATGAACTCTGAGAATCCATATTACATTACACAGGCACAAGCCCTTGGTGCTCCAAACGTACTCAAATTCGGCTTAGAACCACTCCCAACATCCTATTTGGTGATTGGAGAAGGAACATCTGCTTGGTTTGTAGGTAATGTTAGAGGAATACCATTTGATAAGCCAAAAATCGCAGCTGCATACTCTTTAGCCGCCCAATTCTTTGGTATGAGATTTGTCTATTTGGAGGCAGGCTCTGGTGCAAAAACCAACGTGACTCCTGAAATGGTTGCAACCGTAAGAAAGGTCTTTCAAGGATTTTTGATCGTAGGTGGAGGCATTCGTGATGCTCAAACCGCAAAATCATTGACTGATGCAGGAGCAGATGCTTTGGTAATTGGTACCCTTCTTGAGGACAGTAAGAACTTGGAAAAACTAACCGAAATAGCCAAAGCCATCAAAAACTAACCTTCTACATGTCTACTACCGCAAATTATCTTAAAGAAATCAAGGTTCCTCAAAATTACTCTGACTACTATGAAGAACTATCACAACAAGTTTACAAGGAGTTTGAGACCGCAGCAGACGCGAAATCAACGCTTCTAGACTCTTCTGGAATAATAGAGCCGAAAATCGCATTTGATTTGGCGGAACGAGTAGCTAAAATGCATGATATTGACATTTCTACACCACTTCGTGAGTTACTAGATAAAACCGGAAAAGAAAACGCCGCTTTGATAATGTCAAAGGAGATAGCATTAGGAAAGTATCAATCTTCAGATGCAAGTTTAGAAGATAGATTAGATCATGCAGTTAGAGTTGGGTTAGCTATTGTAACAGAAGGTGTGACAATTGCTCCCTTACAAGGAATAAGTGAGATTAAAATTAAAAATAACAAAGATGGTTCTCAATATCTTTCCGTATCCATTGCAGGACCGATGAGGTCTGCAGGGGGAACTGAATCTGCTGTTACCATGTTAATTGCTGATCACGTGAGACGTGCAGTTGGGCTCGAAAAATATCAAGCAGATTGTTTTGACGATGAGACTGGAAGATTTGTAGAAGAACTTCGAATCTATGAAAGTGAAGCAAAACAAAGTTTTCAATTTCATGTATCTGATGATGACATCAAAACCGTGATTTCAAATTTACCTGTTGAACTTGAAGGAGAAGGAACAGACCCCGATGAAGTAGTTAATCATCGTAACATGACTCGAATTAAAACAGACCGAGTAAGAGGTGGTGCATTACGTGTACTAAATGACGGATTAATTGGAAGATCAAAAAAACTCCTAAAGCGAATTGAGAAGTATAACTTGGAAGGTTGGGAGTGGCTAAACGATGTCCAGGGTGCTGTTCAAAAAGGTGAATCTGGTGATGATGCATCTGAAAAACGTATGAGAGAAGTCATTACCGGACGTTCTGTGCTATCAATGCCAAACAAGATTGGAGGCTTTCGACTCAGATATGGACGTGCATGTAATACCGGTTTTGCTAGCGTTGGACTACATCCTGTGATTGCTGAAATCTTAGATCATACTATTGCAGTAGGAACACAAATCAAACTTGACAAACCAAGCAAAGGCGCAACTGTGGCCTTTGTTGATTCACTCGAGACGCCTATTGTCAGACTAAAAGGAGGCGATGTAGTCAAAATCCAAGATACAGAACATGGAATTCAGATTAAAAATGACATTGAAAAGATTCTGCATCTAGGTGATATTCTAATAACATTTGGTGACTTTTTGGAAAATAATGCAGAATTAATTCCAACTCCAATGGTAGAAGAGGTTTGGACTGAATATCTTAAAGCGAAACTTTCCGAACATGACGAAAGACTCGAATTTCTAACAAAAACTCCAACATTTGTTGATGCCATTTTACTTTCAAAAGAACTGAAAATTCCATTACATCCAAAATTTCTCTACTATTGGGATTTTATCACAACAAAAGAACTTGAGAAAATCTCAACCCCAATCTTAAAATCAGAAAATGAAATTCATTATGAAATTTCAACAAAACAAATTCTTGAAAATTTAGGAATTCCACATAAAGTTACAGATGACAAAATCATTATTTCTGGAATTGATGTTCAAATCTTAAACCATCTAATTTTTGGGGCTACCTTGAATTTTGATACTACCAAATCTGTTCTAGAACTGTTAACAGAAACTACTGGAATTGAAATAAAGAATAAATTTTCGAAGTCAATTGGTGTTAGAATTGGGAGACCTGAAAAGGCTGCACCACGTCTAATGAAACCGCCAGTTCATGTACTATTTCCTGTTGCAGAAAAAGGTGGAATTACTAGAGATATTTTGAAAGCCGCTGTTGCATCAGAATCATTTTTCACAAATCTGAATAATCGTCGTTGTACAAATTGTAACATTCCATCAATTGGGATTATTTGTTCAAAATGTGGTAATAAAACTACAAAATTTTACATTTGTAGAATTTGTAAAGATGAATTAGAAACACCACACTGTGAAAAATGTAAAAGAGACGCAAATGGATTTTCTTACAAACAGTTTCCACTAAAACAAAATTTGATGGCGGCACAAGAAAAACTTGGAATACGTGCAAAAGCACCATTCAAAGGTGTTGACAAATTAATCAATCAGGAAAAAATACCAGAACCTCTAGAAAAAGGTCTAATTAGACAAAAGTTTGGCTTATCTGCCTTCAAAGATGGTACTGTTAGATTTGATGCTACAAACTCACCTTTAACACACTTCAAACTCTCCTGGATAGGAACAACAGTTGAGCAGATCACAAAACTTGGATATGAAAATGATATTGATGGAAATCCAATAACAAACGATGAACAATTAATTGAATTAAAGATGCAAGATGTAATCATTCCTCTTGAAAGTGCCGAATATCTGGTAAATGTTTCAAAGTATGTCGATTTTGAACTACAGAAATTTTTTGGCAAACAACCATTTTACAATCTAAAAAACACACAGGATTTGTTAGGTCATTTAGTTATTGGTCTTGCACCACACACCTCTGTAGGAATTACCGGACGACTAATTGGTTATACAAAAACTCACGTATGTTTTGCTAGTCCAATTTGGCATTCTGCAAAACGAAGAGATGCAGATGGTGATGCAGATTCTGTCATGTTATTACTAGATGCATTATTGAACTTCTCAAGACAGTTCTTGTCTGATAAAATTGGTGGATTAATGGATGCACCATTACTAATTCAACCAATAGTTTTGCCACATGAGGCGCAAACTCAGGCACACAACTTTGAGGTAGCAAAAGAATTCCCACTCGAATTTTATGAATCATCATTAAATAATGAGAAATCAGGTGACATCAAAAACATTGAAACTTTAGCTATGCGAAAAGATACTGGTGATGAAAATATTTTCTATGATTATTTCTTCACACACACTACAACAACACTAACTACATCAAAATCACGAAGTGCATATTCAACACTTGAATCAATGGTTGACAAGCTTGACTTACAAATTAGAAATGCAGATATCATTAATGCAGTTGAGACTAGAGATATTGTTTCATATCTAATACAAACACATCTTATTCCTGATATCATGGGAAACATTCGTGCATATGCAAAACAAAAATTTCGTTGTACTGCGTGTGGTGCAAAGTATAGACGAATGCCGTTACTTCAAAAATGTACTTGCGGTCACAAACTATTACAAACAATTACTCGACCATCAATTGAAAAATATCTTCCATTAGCAAAGAAACTAGTCACAAAATATGATGTAGATCCATACCTGAAAGGAAGAATCATGACATTATCTGATGAAATTGAACTACTCTTTGGAAAGGGTGATGGTTCACAACAACTACTAACTGATTTTGTGAATTAACGTAATTTTACGTATTCGTAGGCACCAAGTTTGTTATCAAAACAATATTGTGTTTTTTTGAAATCTGTTTTGAATTCTTTAACATGTGCTGCAATTTCTCCTGCATCTTTCTTATCAACAACAACTTGTTTCAACAAAGATGCAATCTCTTTCATTTCAGATTCCTTCATTCCTAGACGAGTAATCTCAGATGTTCCTAAACGAATTCCACCTGGATGCATATAGTGACGACCTGCTTTCAAATCTCCAGGAATTAATTGACGATTTACGATAATGTTTGCTTTTTCTAAATCAGCTTCAATTGTTCCGCCATCACCATAATCTAAAACGTTAACAACTGTTTGGTGTGATTCTGTGTAACCTCTCTTTTCACCCAACACTTTGAATCCTACATTATTTAATTCTGAGGCTAATGCTTTTGCATTCTTGATTGTTTGTTCTGCATAATCTTTTCCAAATTCTAATGCTTCTGCAAATGCAACTGCCTTTGCACCCATATGATGAATGTGATGACTGCTTGTTAATCCTGGGAACATTGCTTTTTTGATTGGTTCTGCATGTTCTTCAGATCCTAAAACTAATCCTCCTTGTGGTCCAAACAAAGTTTTGTGAGTACTCATTGTCATTGTATCTGTTCCTTCTCTAAGTGGGTCTTGGAATTTTCCACCTGCAATTAATCCTGCAACGTGTGCTGCATCATAGTTAATGTGCATGCCATGACCTTTTAGAAATTCAGATAATTCTTTTACTGGGTGTGGAAATAAAAATACCGAACCACCAAACATTGCAATCTTTGGTAATTTTCCTTGTGATTTCAAATCTTCAACTTTAGCTTTTGTTTTATCAACATCTAATGTCATTTCTTCAGGATCAAATGCAAAGAACTCGATATCTAATCCGTGAACTAATCCTGCAGTTCCTGAATGTTCTTTTTTACCATGTGAAATGTGACCTCCCGCAGGAATTGATGATGCAATCATGACATCACCTGGATTTGAATAAGCAGAATAAATTGCCAAGTTTGCTACAACCCCAGAAACACTTCTTACATCTGCAAACTCTGCATCAAATAATTTTTGTGCCAACTCCATACATTGAATCTCAACCTCATCGATGTAGGTACATCCTGCATAGACTCGTTCACCTGGCCAACCTTCGGCGTATCTATTACCAAAATCTGACATTACCGCTTCTCTAACAGCTGGGCTAGGAATATTCTCACTAGCAATTAGCGGAATAGAGTTTTCAAACCATTCATGGTGTTTTTCAAGACTGGTGAAAATCTTATCATATGATTCTTTATTCGAATCAGCCATGATTTTGAACTTGATTTTCCTAATTTAAGAACAGCGATCTTTCTTCTAATTTTCTAGAAAAACAAGAAGCTAGCTATATATTTTGAAAATTGACGTTTTGATCTATGGCAGCACAAACTCCAAAAGGCAACATGCCGGTTGTAGTTCTAAAAGATGACGCAAGTCAGGTAAAGGGAAGAGAAGCCCAAAAAAACAATATTGCAGCCGCCAAAATTATAGCCGAAATTGTTCATACAAGTTTAGGTCCAAAAGGAATGGACAAAATGCTTGTAGATTCTTTAGGCGATGTTACAATTACAAATGACGGTGCAACAATTCTCAAAGAAATTGATGTACAACACCCAGCAGCAAAAATGTTAGTTGAGATTTCAAAAACTACTGATAATGAAGTAGGTGATGGAACTACATCTGCAGTTGTATTAGCTGGGGCATTACTAGAACATGCTGAAGAACTAGTTTTACAAGATGTTCACCCAACAATTATTGTTGATGGATATAGAAAAGCAGGAAGAAAAGCAAAAGAATTCTTAGATCAAATTGCAGATAAGGTTGAACCAACTGATAATGGAATTTTATTAAAAATTGCAAAAACATCCATGCAAACTAAACTAGTTAGAAAAGATTCTGAACAATTAGGAGATATGATTGTAAAAGCAGTAAAAGCAGTTGCAGAAAAGAATGGCGAAAAATATATTGTTGACATTGATGATATTAAAGTAGAAAAGAAAGCCGGTGGTTCAATCAAAGACTCTAGAATTATTCAAGGAATTGTTTTGGATAAAGAAATTGTTCACTCTGGAATGCCAAAGAAAATCACAGAAGGAAAAATTGCACTCTTAAACGCAGCATTAGAAATTAACAAAACTGAAACTGACGCAAAAATTAATATTTCAAATCCACAACAAATGAAAGCATTCTTAGACGAAGAAAACAAAATGCTCAAAACAATGGTTGACAAAGTTATTGGCTCTGGTGCAAATGTTGTATTATGTCAAAAAGGAATTGATGACATGGCACAACATTATTTATCAAAAGCAGGTATCTTAGCAGTAAGACGTGTAAAAGAAAGTGATTTATCAAAACTTGCAAAAGCAACAGGCGCAAGAATTGTAACTAACCTAGATGATTTATTTGAACGAGACTTAGGTTCTGCATCATCAATTCAAGAAAAGAAAGTTGAAGAAGACAAATGGGTCTTTGTTGAAGGATGTAAACATCCAAAATCTGTAACATTACTACTACGCGCAGGATCACAAAGAGTTGTTGATGAAGTGGAACGTTCAGTCCATGATTCACTAATGGTTGTAAGAGATGTAATGGAATTACCATCTATAGTAGCAGGTGGTGGTGCACCAGAAACATTTGCAGCGACAAAAATTAGAAGTTGGGCAAAATCACTTCAAGGTCGTGAACAATTAGCTGCTGAAAAATTTGCAGAAGCATTAGAATCAATTCCTTTAGCATTATCTGAAAATGCAGGTATGGATCCAATTGACACACTTACTCACTTGCGTGCAAAACAAATCAAAGGCGAAAAATGGACAGGAATTGATGTTATGAAAGGTAAAGTTGGAAATTTGAAATCAACTGATATTATTGAACCATTAGCAGTTAAACACCAAATTGTTTCAGCTGCAACAGAAGCAGCATGTATGATTCTAAGAATTGATGACGTTATTGCAACTGCAAAATCTGCAGGACCTCCACCAGGAGCCGAGGGCGGAATGCCTGACATGGGTGGAATGGGTGGAATGCCAGGTATGGGAGGCATGGGAATGCCACCTGGAATGGGAATGTAGATTAGCAAAAATTTTAATCAACACGATTTTAGTCTAAATTATCATGGTAAAGCATAGAAGATTTTCTGATAAACCAAATGATGATTCTATTCTAAGCGATGAAAAAATAAAACTTCAAGAAAAAGAAATTACATCTGAAAAATCCTCTCTTGATGTTAAAACAATTCTTCTGTCTGGAGCAAAATATGCATACATCATAGGAGCTGTTGCTTTGCTTTCTGGCATATTTACTCCTTTAACTTTAGGTGTAGAAATTGAAGATGTAATATTTGGCATGCTCTCAATCTTCTTGGGTCTTGCAGGGGGAATAGTAATCTTCCTAGGAATTAAATCTCAAAAATTTACGCCAATAATGATTGCTGGTGGATTAGGGATGATGTTTGGCTCATTAGTTTTAATTTATGAATTAATTGGTAAACCACTATTTCAATAATTTTATTTAAACATCAAAGTAAAGATAAAACTCGTGTGGGTGTGGTCTGATTGCAATTTCTCTATGATCTCTTCTTTCTAATTCAATAATTTTATCTAAAACCTCATTCGAGAAAATTGGGGTTAGGAATTTTCTATCACTTTCTAATTCATCAAGTGCTCTTCCAAGGTTTGCAGGCAAAGTATCGATTCCGTGTTTCTTTCTTTCCGATTTTGTCATTTTGTAAATATCCTCTTTAACTGGATCACCAGGATCTGTTTTCTTTTTAATTCCATCTAATCCTGCAGCTAATACAGCTGAAAATACAAGATAGGGATTAGATGCAGGATCAGGTACACGGTATTCCATTCTTTTCATGTATGCGTATTTTTCTCCCTTAAAATGACCAGGAATTCTAATTGTTGCAGAACGATTACTTGAACTCCATGCGATGTAAACTGGTGCTTCATAACCCGGAACTAATCTATGATATGAGTTTGTTGTAGGATTTGTGATTGCAGTTAATGCTTTTGCATGCTCCATCACTCCTCCGCAAAAATAACGACCAGTTTGACTTAATTCTAGATCTTCATCTTTATCATAAAATGTATTTTCATCTTTTTTCCACAAACTAACATTTGTGTGCATTCCAGAACCTGCATCCATTGATATTGGTTTTGGCATCATTGTTGCTACTTTGCCAAATTGTTGCGCAACATTTCTTACAACATACTTGTATGATTGTGCACCGTCAGCAGAATTAGTCATTAAATCATATTTAATATCAATTTCACATTGCCCTGCTGTTGCTACTTCGTGATGATGATTATCACATAAAATACCAAAATTGTCATTCAGAACATCCACACACTCATTTCTAAATTCTGCAAGAGTATCTGATGGGGTACTTGGGTAATATCCTTCTTGTAATCCCATAGGATAGCCAGTTCCTTCTTGACTCCATGGTGATTCAGATGATTCGATTGAATACGATTGACCTTTGTATGGTGTCAAAACATCCCAGTGTACTTTATCAAATACAAAAAATTCTACTTCAGGTCCCCAATTACTAAAATCAAATCCTTGTGACTTAACATATTTCTCTGCTTTTTGGCAAATTCCTCGTGGGTCACTGTCAAGACGTCCTCTTCCTCCGCCCCAGTAAACATCACATAGTAATCTCGCGGTTTTTTTCTCTTTTACCCACGGAATAATTGCAAATGTACTTGGGTCTGGTTTTAGTATTAAATCAGAATCAGCAATGTCAGTAAATCCAACTATTGATGAACCATCTAATTTTGGTAATCCGTCTTCCATTTGTTCTGGAGTAAACGTATTTGCTGAAATTGTGGTATGATGAAATCTGCCTGTTAAACCGGTAAATTGAAGATCTATGAACTTGATATCCTCATGTTTTATTCTAGAGAATACCTCGTCAGATGAATATTTTACTTGTGTGGCTTTACCACCTATTACTTTGTACGGCAATTTTCTACTTCAAGCTAAAAGAATTAAACGTACCATTTAAGATTAACTTTGTATTAAAATGTCAACTCTTGAATCCTTAGATCTAAAAAATCTTCATGTAATTGTCATGCAAGAATTTCAAACTGATGATATACAGGAGCTTAGCACAGATTTTTTCAGAAATTTATCAAATTTTATTGGAAAATTAAAAAATGAAGAATATGATGGAATTGAAAAGAAAACCAAAAATGAGATTATTTCTACTGCAACAAATCTTACTGAACTATTAATAAATAAAAGACTAGAAAAAATTTCTAAATCTCCAACAACATCTTATAGCGTTCTAAGCGATGAGGAAAAATTTGTCATTGATTCAAATGATGAAATGAATGAGCGTAGGGATATGATACTTTCTGGAATAATTAATGGAAAGTCAAAGTTTCTAGAAATTACTTCCACAAAACATAAAATAAAACCTGTAACCGTACGATTTGTAAAAGAATTTGCTGAGATAGTAGGAGTAGATTTAGAAAAATATGGTCCATTCAAACCTGAAGATATAGCAACAATTCCTAACGAAAATGCGCAAGCTTTAATTTCAAATGGAATAGCATTAAAAATTAGAATAGAAGAATAACATGTCTCATCCCGGTTCAGTTGATATAATTGATTTTTTAGCTTTTACGATCTACCCTTTCATAGCTCTTGGCGTGATTGAATTAATCAGTAGAGGGATCAAACTTTCATCATGGAAAAAATTATCTACACAAGGAGTTGCAATGATAATCTTATCTGTAATTTATGTTGTTTTTCCTGCAATGATTGTAACACAAGAAAATAATGTTCATGTTGAACCATTATGGATGTCAATTTTAGTTATGCTTGCATTAGCTGTTACATTGTTTTTCCAAGCTAGACGTTCAAAACTTGATCCTACTAAAGCAGACTATTGATTTAACGAAATCTTCCAAAAAACTTTTTAAATTTACTGGAACCTGGTCCTCCATCTCTAATTACTTTCTTCTCTCCAAACTTTTTTGCTCTGATCACCGTTAATTTCACACAACGATGATCTTCTGGAAGTCTATGTTCATCACAAAATGGATCTTTACAATATGTGCA
>JAOLYM010000019.1 GCA_028343435.1 Candidatus Nitrosopelagicus sp. | reverse complement strand
ACAGTTAAAACTAGTTTCTGGTTCATCCCAGTCTAATGTTTTATCTTCCGAAATCATTCCTAATGGGTCGTATTTATCAAAGCGTGTTTCACCTGCAATTGCACTTAACAAAACAACATTTGTGTTGCCTGAAGTTGACATGTCCACTTGAGAATTTTCTTTATCAAAAATACCTCCTAGTATGTTTGAAATTGAATTGATTATTCCTACCGGAATTTTATCTGCACCATAAACATACAACATTGAACGTTTGATGCTGTTTGGTGGTGCATCTTCGTATAACATTTTGATTGAATCTCTTACTGAATCTTCAATATTTTCTGTACTACGTGATGTTGACATGATGTTTGTATCATCTGTTAATGATGATGATTTGATTGATGTTGCAAGACATTTGATTGCATTATTTGTTACATCATAACATCTTTCTGTAGTAAAGTCTGGATTACTGTCCAATATTGCATCATTATCGATAATTATTGTTGAATCTGAATTCATTTTCAATCTCTTCAATGAGATTCCGGATTGGAAAATTCTATTTTTCTCAAATTTGAATGGCATTATTGCAAATGATAGAACATTTTTGTTTTGTTCTTTACAAATTGAGGATACTACAGGGGCTAATGCTGCTCCTGATTTTCCTGCAAGGTTTGCCATAATTATGACTGTCTCATATGTGCTCATATGTTCGGCAATCTTTTCACTTTGTTCCATAGCACAACCTCTAATCAATTGAACTGATGGATTGATGATTGATTTTGTGGAAATATGGATTGAATTATGTTCTGAAACGTCTTTTTTATCTTGACTAATTTTTAATGAATCTGCGCCTAGAATTTCTCTCATTTCTGAGGCTAATTTTATGCCTGCACCTCCCAGTCCTATTACTAGTACTGGCTCTTTAATTTCAAAAGTCATGTACAGTATCGCAATTTCTGATAAAAAACTCTTTACTTAGTTTTGATTATAATTCCGATCTAAAATTCTTGAGTCCTTTACCTGATTATCTTCCCAATCAGGCTGTGAACTGTGGCATCAGTAATTTCTACTGTTCTGATGTCGCCGATTTTAGGCTCTTCATTTACAAATATTGGTTTGTACGCAAAGTTCCTACCTCTTTTTTGGTCCTTAAATTCTTCATCAAAAACTGCTTCTCCTTTCCATCCAATCCATTTTTCGTTATTTTCTTTTGAAATTTTACAGATTAATTCATAGGCTAGTTTACTTCTTCTCTTCATTTCTGTCATGTCAATCTGTTTCATTTCAGCCGCATCTGTTCCTGGCCTTGGACTGTATCTTGATAAATTACCAATGTCAGGTCTTGTATCTTCTAATAACTTCATTGTCATCTGAAAATCTTCTTCAGTTTCAGTTGGAAATCCAACTATGATGTCTGTTGAAATTGTAAATTTGCCAAATTTTTCTCTGAATTGTTGTGCAACATCTTTGAAAGTTTTTGCGGTATGTCCTCTTTTCATATCATTTAGAACTTTATCACTTCCACTCTGAACTGGAACATGTAAAAATTTGAACACTTTACTACTTTCAAATGACTTTAGTAATCCCTCTCGGATTCTTGGCATGTACATCGGATTCATCATTCCTACTCTCATAAAGAATTTCTCTGGAATCTCTGAGACTGTATTTACTAATTCTGGTAAATCTGAATTAATATCAAAACCATAACATCCGTTATCTGTTGATGTAAGCCATACTTCGCAACATCCCTCTGATAATTCTGTCTTAACTTGTCTTACGATATCTCCTACTCTATAACTTTGCAAATCTCCTTTTGCTATCTTTGTCTGGCAAAATGTACATTCACTCATACATCCACTTGCAATCTCAACTATTCCTACTGCTGGATTTAGACGAATTTTTGGTAATCCTATCTTTGAAATATCTGAATCTTCTAAGGCGATAGTTTTCTTTCCATCAAGCGTGGATTGGATAACTTGTAGTGTTTTACCAATTGAATTTGGGCCTAGTAGACTTGCATTTTCTGCAAATTTCTCTACTTTGGTTTTTTCTGCTTTTGGTAGACATCCTGCAACAACAAGAGGTTTTGAACTAGAATCCATAATTTTACGAATCATCTTATCTGCCGTGGCGTCTTTTACTGAACAAGTAACAATAACATTGAGATCTGAATCCTTTGAATTTTCTGCTAAAGTATGCCCTCCATTAACAATTAAACCTGAAATCATTTCAGAGTCTGAATAACTAGCAGAGCAGCCATAAGCCTCTACCCAAATTTTTGCCATCTTAACTTAACAACGAACTGACTTCTTTATTTGTCATCAACTTTTTTGAGACCACTAATTCTCTAATTGTTTTACCTGTCTTGAGTGATTCTTTAAACAAATCTGCAGACTTTAGATATCCAATTTTTGGTGTAAGTAGTGTAACGATTACTGGACTATTTTCAATATTTTCTCTAAGTTTACTTTCATTAGCGGTCAAACCATCAATTAGATTTGCTGAAAATATTGGCAAGAAGTTTGTTAGCATATCTGTAGAATCTAAGATTGCCTTTAACATTCCTGGCAACATTACATTAAGTTCAAACTGTCCTGCTTGCGCTGCAAATGAAACTGTAGTGTCATTTCCTATCACACTAAAACAAATCATATTCATACATTCAGCTAAAGATGGATTCACCTTTCCTGGCATAATTGATGAACCTGCATGAACTGCTGGTATTCCTAGTTCTGTTAATCCTGCAATTGGTCCAGATGCCATCAATCTGACATCGTTAGAAACTTTACCTAATTCTATTGCAAAATTTTTCAATGCAGATGATGCATTTGCAACTGGGAATTTACTTTGTAATGCATACTGCATATCTTTTTGTGGTTTAAGTGATAATTTTGATATTTTACTTAATTCAACGATTACTGCTTTTCTATATCCTTTAGGTGTATTTGCACCCGTACCTACTGCTGTACCACCTAATGCAATTTGTTCTAATTCCTTTTGTGATGCAATGATTTGATCTCTTGCATTAGTTAGTGATGTTGAATAAGCTGCAAATTCACTTCCAAGTGTAACTGGAAGCGCGTCCATTAAATGAGTACGTCCAAGTTTTTTATATTTAGAAAATTGCTTTGCTTTTTTGTTAATTGATTTTATTAGTTTATCAATTGCAGGAATCATCTCTTTAAATGAAAATAGTATTGCCATGTGCATTGCAGTAGGATATGTATCATTACTTGATTGAGACATGTTTACATGATCATTTGGATGGAGAAATTTATACTGTCCTTGCTTTTTACCTAAACCTTTCAATGCGACATTTGTAATTACTTCATTAGAATTCATATTGAATGCAGTACCTGCACCTGAGTTTATCATATCCACAACAAATTGATCAATATATTTTCCTGAAAGAATTTTATCACAAGCCTTGACGATTGCATTTCCTTGTTTTTTGTTAATTGATTTTGTCTTCATATTTGCAACCACTGCTGAGCGTTTTATCATTACAAATGATTTAATCAAATTTCGATGAGATGGATTACCTGTTACATTGTACTGCTTGATTGCTCTTCCGGTAAATGGTCCATAATATGCATCGGCTGGAATTTTTACTGGACCTAGAGAATCTTTATCTGATCGATACTTCAACACATTCTCTAAAACATTCAAGAATAAAAACTGAATTTTCGTTCTGCTATACCTAAATTTAATATATAATATTCCACTTGTTCTTGATTCTAAGATCCCAAAATGAGTAGTAGAGATATCAAAAAACTGTAGGTTTTATATAATCTAGTTCAAGCATCGAAGAACATGAATAGACGTATTAGTACTATTATGACCGTAGCTGCAATCGCAGTTATGGGAGGCGCACTATTCGGAAGTTCTTTTACTGCCCCACTAAACGGCGGTTCTACAATGGAAGTAGAGACATCTCCACTTGCAAAAGTAGCTGCCATGGGCGGATTAGAACTAATGATGCCTGAAGCATATGCAGCAGGCCCATGTTCTGACCTATTAGACTCAGGTCGACCTGTAGTAAACTTTGACCTTACTGGTGTAAGTGTCGATCTTCCAACAATGACCGGAAGTACCTACAGTGCAATGACTTTTAGTGAACAAGTCCCAGGACCAACACTAAGAGTTACACAAGGTGACGTTGTCCACATGACATTGACAATTCCAGGTGATGAGGTAACTCAACACGGAAATGACATGCATGCATCACAAATGTCATCAAAACCTTACATGGGTGCAGTTAACATCGGTGAAACCGGTGAATACTGCTTTATTGCTGAAGTTCCAGGTGTTTTCAAATATCACTGCTCTGGTGTTAACATTGCAGCAATGGACCAACACGTACTATCTGGTATGTATGGTATCACCATTGTTGACCCACTTGATGGTTACAAAAGACTAATGGTGGAAAAAACAGCACTACAAGGCGGTGAAGTTGTAAAGGACAAAAAATTCTATGATGCTGATGCACTAGAGTTCCAATTGCAATACAACCAGTTGTACTTAACTGACGCTGGTACTTACGACATGGGAAAGATGATGAGTCACTCAACATCACAAACTGTCGTTAACGGACAAGCATTTGGTTATGTTCCAAACGGAATTCATAACTTACTCATGTTCGGCGATGCAAACAAGAACATCTTCTTAGCACAACCATGGAATTCTATGGACTTAAAACAATATCAATCACAACTACTCTTTGTACCAACAGATGAGCACGTTCGTATTTTCATTGAAAATCAAGGTAACGAGCCAGTCTACTGGCACATAGTCGGTGAAATTCTCGACAGAGTAACACAAGCAAACAGAGTTCAAGCACAAGGTACTGAAACATGGCTACTCGGTGGCTCACAAAATATGATTGTAGATGTCGTATTTGATGAACCAGGCGTTTACGCAGCAGTAAACCATGATTATGCAGCTATCTATAGTGGTGCAGCAACTATCTTCGTTGCAGGTCTTCCATTAGACCCAGTAAATGAAGCAGCAACTTCTCTTGGTGTAGTCCAAGGTGCAGTTGATGCAGGTTCATATGCAGGTGTCTTAGGTAACCCACACGATGCAGTTCCACCAGCAGGATTGAATACAATTTCACATCCGGCATTGAACGTACATTGTTTATGTACTGATGATGTTGCAAACGCAGCTATTGAAAACGGCGCTTTACCACTATGGGAAGTAATCCCTGCAGTAATTGCTGCAGCACAAGGATAAACTAAACCCCATTTTCCTTCTTTTCCTTTTATTTCTGAACTAATGACTTTTAGCTCCATAATTTGTGTTCAAAAATATTGTTGATTTATCTGAACATAATCCAAATTCTGGTACCTACAAAAATTCCTACCGCTGCTATAATACACACAATTGGAATAATTTGAACTATATCAAATTGCATACTTCTCTATTGTGACTAGATAATTTTAGTAATTCTCCACTTTCAAAATCATTATATTAAATGAATTCAGGCTTTTTGCATGAGTATGAATCAATCAGTTCTGATATGTGATCAAGTAAATCCTGTATTAAATGAAATTTTAGAAAAAAATGGATTACAAATTACTTATGAGCCAGAAATTACCCCTGAACAAATTCAAGAAAAAATTGAAAATTTTGAAGTTGTAATAGTTAGAAGTAGAACAAAAATTACTAAAGATATGATTGACAAAGCAAGCAAATGTCAAATTATAGCACGAGTTGGCGTTGGTTTAGATAATATTGACCAAGTAGCCGCTAAAGAAAAAAATATCCGTGTCATTAATGCAGTTGAAGGTGCAATGAATGCGGTTGCAGAATTAGTTATTGGTTTAATGTTATCATTAGCAAGAGAAATTCCACGAGCTGATAGAGAAGTAAGAAATGGAAATTGGATTAAAAAAGAATTGATGGGTACAGAATTACGTGGAAAATATTTAGGAATTGTTGGATTAGGAAATATTGGAAAAAGACTTGGTCGTCTTGCTAGAGCATTAAACATGAACATTATTGGGTATGATGTTGTCCCAATAGATGAAGAATTTTCAAAAGAGGTTGGATTGATGAAAGCAGATCTCGGAACTTTGCTTGCAAGCTCTGATTATGTATCATTGCATGTTCCATTATTGGACAGCACTAAACATTTGATTAATGCTGAAAAAATGAGTACAATGAAAAATACTTCTCGTATAATCAATACCTCTAGAGGCGGTGTAATTGACGAGGAAGCACTATATGAATTTCTAAAGGATGGAAAACTGGGTGGTGCAGCGTTGGATGTATTTGAGGTTGAACCTGCCACTTCAAACAATCTGGCAACCCTGCCAAACTTCATTTCTACGCCTCACATGGGTGCTCAGACAAAAGAAGCTCAGTCTTTAGCTGCAAATGTTATAGCAGAAAAGATAATACAAATCCTTAGAGGCGTTACTTAGGATTGAAACTAAAGATTGTATACATAACCGCACTTATTTTCTCATTCATGATTCCATCAGCATTTGCTGACACTGTTTCAACTGAAATTGATAGTACCAATTATGATATTGTTTATACTGGAAATAATGTAGTTTTAAAATCAGCTACCGCTGACCTTGATTTTATATCCTTAATTTTTGACATCGAAGTATCTGGCTCGGAAGGTGATGTATCTATAACATTCCAAAGAGACTTTTTTGATGCAAAACTTGGATACTCTGACGATGATTTCTTTATTTTATCTGATGGTGATGAAATTGAATTTGCAGAAGTAAAAACTGATGAATCTAGAACTTTATCCTTTTCACTTTCTGCAGGAACTGAAGAAATAGAAATTATTGGAACAATTCTTGCAAACAATTCATTTTTGATAGAACAAGAGCAACAAGCTAAAGATTCTGCAGCGCAAGCACAAGCTGATGCAGAAGCCACAGCACAAGCACAAGCTGATGCAGAAGCAGCTGCAAAAAATGCTGAAGAGGAAAAACTTGATAAATTAATGAATGCATGTGGCGATGGAACTGTTTACGAAAACGGTGAATGTGTTTTATCTGCTATGGAAAAAAATGCATCTGATATGAGAACTGGTCCTCTTATCTACTCTGTAGTAATTGGAATGTCGATTGGAATTGTGATTATGATGATTTTGTGGGGAATTGGAAAGAAAAGTCACAAAGTTTTATCTGATGATGATTCCTGATCAAATGATTTTTGATCAATTGGAATTTTAATCACTTTTTCATTAATTAAAAATTGTAATGCGTCTCCGTAAACTGTATCTGGAATTTGATTACTTACCCACCATCCAGTTGTAATTTTAAACCAATCTGGTATTTGTAATTCTTTACTTGGGTTGGAATTGAAAAAAATATTCTCATCAATTAAAAATTTAATAGCTTTTGCAAACTCATCATCTTTTGTTTGTCCACTTACCCAAATTTTTGATACATCTTTTATCCAATATGGAATACCGATTGTTCCATCATCAACTATTGTAAATGATGTAGTTGATGTGGCACCTGAATATTGTAATTCTAATTCATACTTGCCCTCACTCCATATCACACTATCAAATGCAAATGGGGCAATCACTCTTGATTCCTCTTGTGATATTGGTATTGATAATAATTGACTTTTATTTCCAATTGTATTTGTAATAAAAATAATTGCATCTTCTCCTGTAATTTCAGAAACTATTATTTTGTAATCCAATTTTTCTCCGTAATTATAGTTGGAAGATGAAATTACTATCTCGATATCTTGTATGCTTTGAGCGTATGCACTACCTGAAAAAATAATGCCAACTCCAAGAATTAATAGTAAATACTGTCTCATACTGTTAGATATCTCATACACAATATAATGAATTTTGCATTTTTTTCTCATAGGATTATTAAGGGGATTTTTTTCTATGAATCTAATGACGATTAGTCAAGATGACGTATGGTACAAAATGTGGAAGGAAAATTCTATCGTACTTAGAGAACGTGCAATTGTATGGAGAAAAGAAGATGCAGTTACACGTATTGAAAGACCTAGTAGACTCCTTCGTGCAAGACGACTTGGCTATAAAGCAAAACAAGGAATAGTTGTAATTAGAATGCGAGTTGGTACTGGTGGAATGAGACGTCAGAGACCACGAGGTGGAAGACGTCCAAAACATCTTGGTGTAACTCGAATAAAACAAGATGACAACATGAAAACTGTGGCAGATAGACGTGTCCTTGAAAGATATCCAAATATGAAACTTTTAGGTTCTTATTTTCTATACAAAGACGGTAAACATTATTGGTATGAGGTAATCTTAGCAGATCCATCACATCCAAGTATTTCAAAAGATAAAGAATTAAGAAAAAGAGTAATTTCTACTGCTGCATGATAAAAAAATTATTAATTTTTCTAGTAATATTATCTATAGTTGTTCCATTTGCTGATGCAGTTCCACTTTCTGATAAAACTGGTCTTAAATTCACATTTCCTGTAAAAACAGATGATTATTCATTTTCAGTTGAAGTTACTGGAAACTTGGATGTAACCAATCTTGATTTTGATAAAGAAAAAAAATCAATCACATTATTTGTTCTAAGTTCTATAGAAAATAATTCACTTGAGATAAGTTTTCCTAATTCATTGATTGGTGGTGATTATTCTATATTTGTAGATGGTGAAAAATTTACACCGAAATTACAAACAGGAAGTAATACGACATTTGTAACGATGGATTTTATGGGAATGGGAAAACACAAAATAGAGATAGTTGGAACTA
>JAOLYM010000018.1 GCA_028343435.1 Candidatus Nitrosopelagicus sp. | reverse complement strand
ATTGGATTAGCCTCTGTAAATGACATAATTGATGACCTACCATCAATCACTAACGATGCACCAGAAGTATTTCCACTTGGTGAAACAATCGTAACCTGGACTGCAACTGACAAATTTGGAAATACATCTTCATCCTTACAAACAATCTCTATTCAAACATGTGGCAATGATCCTTTATCATACAACTTGATTGTTGGTTCTGAAGATGATGATATACTAATTGGTACAACATTATCTGATCTAATTTTTGCAAATGGTGGTGATGATATTATTTCTGGTGATAAAGGAAATGACTGCATTATTGCAGGTGATGGTGACGACATAATATTTGGAAATCAAGGTAATGACAATATTTTTGGTCAAGATGGAAATGATATCATCAAAGGTCAATCTGGCGAAGACTTCATCTTTGGAGGATTAGGATTAGATATGATTGATGGCGGTGATGATATTGATATTTGTAAAGTAATTGATGAACAAAATTATGATATTGTAATAAAGTGTGAGTTAAATGAATAAAATTCCAATAATTCTTACAACACTTGCAATAGCAAGCATATTTGTCTCATCTTCAATTCCTGATTCTGAAGCAAAGTTATGGGATTTTGTAGTTGATATAGAATTTCTAAAAAGTCCAATCAATGAAGGAAAAAATCCAATTTTAATTGGCACTGTTGTTGATCATGCATACCGTCCATTATCTAATATTGATGTTAAACTAACTGTCGCAGGTGAATCTCACATGCTAAAAACAGATGGAAATGGTGAGTTTGGAAAACAAATTGACGTGAGTGAATTAAAGCCTCGTACATACTCTATACTTATTTTTGCTACTGATGAAAATGGAAAGAAGGGTATGGCACGTACAACCTTTGAAGTATCTGGTCACACAGAAAAATCTGCAAAATATGAAAGACAACTTGAATCTATGGAATTGGCAAATGACTTATCCAAACTTCGTCAAAATTCAAGTGATCCAATATCTGTAATTCTATACCAACATTATCTAAAATTACAAGAAAATGTTGCTCAAGAAAAATATGAAGAAATGTTATTAGATATTCCTCAACAAAAAATTCGAGATGCCAGACAAATTACACATGAAAAATTAATGCAATCTTTGGATGAACGTCCACTAATCACTCGTGATTTTGATGATTCAACAAAATTAGGAAAATTTTTACAAAATCTTGATGATGATAAAAGAACACTTTTTGAATTACAGCTAAACTCAACAAAATTACGTTTTGCTGAAGCACAAAATGTAATGCATGAAATTCTGAACAATGGGGGAACTATGACCGACGCTAGAACTGCATATCTTGATTATCTATCTATAACTCAAGAAGAAATGAATTCATTCACATTAAACATAGAAAAAACAGAAATTTCTTCTAAACCTTCAACGAATTCAACAGAAAATTAACTGTTATTGATGTTAGATTAATAATTCCCTTTATCTACACAAATTCATATTGAATAATTCTAAAAAATTATTCTCAGATGCTAAAAAAGTAATTCCTTCTGGGGTAAACAGTCCTGTACGGTATTTTGAACCATATCCATTTTTTGTAAAACGTTCACATGGTTCATCTTTATGGGATGAAGATGGAAATCAGTTTGTAGATTTTTGTAATGGTTATGGCGCGTTATTATTGGGTCACACAAGAAAAGAAATTATCACAGCAGTATCAAATCAAATTAAAAAAGGCACTCTATACACTACTCCGACATCATTGGAAATTGAATTATCTAAATTAATAATAAAGAATTTTCCCTCTATGCAAAAAGTAAGAACTATGAATACTGGCGCTGAGGCAACAATGACTGCAATTCGACTTGCAAGAGGTTTCACAAAAAAGAAAAAAATTATCAAGTTTGAAGGTTGTTATCATGGTGCATATGATACTGTTCTTGTAAAAGCAGGTTCTGGTTCTGCACATAATGGAATATCTATTTCTGATGGTGGTTTAGATGAAGTATCTCGTAATACTCTTGTAGTTCCCTACAATGATATTCGTGAACTTGAAAAAACATTATCTAAAAATAAAGATGTAGCTGGATTAATCGTTGAACCTGTATTGGCAAATATGGGGCTAGTTTTACCTGAAAAGAATTTCTTAAAAGATTTAAGAAAAATTACAAAACAATTTGACATTCCTTTGATATTTGATGAAGTTGTAAATGGTTTTAGAATTTCTGAAGGTGGCGCACAACAAAAATTCAATATCCGCCCCGATATCACAACTCTCGGTAAAGCATTGGGAAATGGTTTCACCATATCTGCTGTAGGAGGTAAAAAAGAAATTATGAATCTATTATCGCCTGATGGTAAAGTATACCAAGCAAGCACATATGCTGGAAATCCTGTATCGGTTGCTGCAGCAATAAGCTCAATTAAAACAATTAATAAAATAAAAAATAAATTATATCCAAAATTAGAAAGGTATTGTAAAGTTATGGTTAATGAAATAGATGATCTTGCTACTGATTATAAAATACCTCATACAATTAATTCTATAGCATCAATGTTCCAAATCTTCTTTACAAATCAAAAAGTTATTGATTATAAAACATCAAAAAAATCAAGCACAAAAAAATTCCATAAATTATTCACAAATCTATTAAAAAATGGAATATTCACTGCTCCTTCTCAATATGAAACTGTATTCTTATCAGATGCACATACAGATCAAAACATTACCAAAGCATTAGGTGCTTATGGATTGTCATTAAAAGCGGTGAAAAATTGAGTTACAAGCTAGGAACACGTGGTAGCCCTCTATCTTTGGCACAAACTAATTGGGTTTTGGATGAATTAAAAAAAACAGATTCATCTTTGAAATTTGATATCGAAAAAATTACCACCAAAGGTGATACTGATACAAGACCGTTGTTTGAAATGGAACAAAAAGGAATATTTGAAAAAGAAATTGATCGTGCAGTCTCTGAAAAACGAGTAGATTTCGCTGTTCATAGTATGAAAGATGTCCCGTCTACATTAGATTCATCATTAACTATTGCGTGTGTTCCAAAACGTGAATCTGCCAACGATGTTTTAATCACAAATGAAGGTTTTTCATTAGAGTCGATTCCTTCAGGTTCTACCGTTGGAAGTAGTAGTTTAAGACGTGCAGTTCAAATTTCAAGAAAACGCCCTGATCTTAATGTTAAACCAATTCGAGGAAATATTGAAACAAGAATTAACAAAGTAATTGAAAAAGAAATTGATGGTGTAGTTCTTGCAAAAGCTGGAATTTTTAGACTGGGTGTAGATACAAAACATTCTATTTTGTCAAAAGATGAATTCCTTCCATCGCCTGGTCAAGGTGCTTTAGCCATTATCTGCAGAACCGATGATTCAAAAACAATTGAAATGTTAAAAAAAATTGAAGATGCCAATTCTCGAATTGAAATAGAGGCTGAACGTTCATTATCTGAACATATTGATTCTGGCTGCAGGTTCCCTGTAGGAGCATATGCTTCTGTAAAGTCAGATTCATTAATTCTAAAAGTTGGAGTTTACTCTATGGATGGAAAAAAATCAATTTTAATTGAAGAAAATGGTAAGATTGATAATCCCTTTGAATTAGGTAAAAAAATTGGAAATGAATTAAAATCTCAAGGTGTATCAGAGATTGCTTCTAATTGGAGAGAAAAACTTGAAGAGTGGAATAAACAATGACTGGCAAAGTGTATTTAGTTGGTGCGGGACCTGGAGATCCAAAATTAATTACATTACGTGCAGTTGAATTATTGAAATCTGCTGATGTTGTTCTATATGATAGACTAGTTAGTAAAAAAATAATTTCTATGATTCCAAAACGTACAAAATCAATCTATGTTGGTCGTGCAGTTGGTGATGATACTAGACATCAGGATGGAACAAATGATCTGATGGTGAAGTATGCAAAATTAAATAAAAAAGTTGTTCGATTGAAAGGTGGTGATCCAATTATTTTTGGACGTGGTGGAGAAGAAGCTGAATTTCTTAAATCATTTAACGTCAAATATGAAATAGTTCCTGGAATTACTTCTGGAATTGGCTCTGCAACGTATGCTGGAATTCCATTAACACATAGAAAATATGCATCTTCTGCTGTATTTGTTACAGGTCATGAAGATCCTGAAAAAAATGAGGAAATTGTAAAATGGAAAAAACTGGCAAAATCGGTAGATACTATTGTAATAATGATGGGACTTTCTAGAATTGGAATAATATCAAAACAACTAATTGAAGGTGGAATGAAAAAATCTACGCCTGTAGCGGTAATTCAAAATGGAACAACACCAAAACAAAAAATGATTGTTGGCACTTTAACTAATATTGCAAATAAAATCAAAAAAGAAAAAATGTCTCCTCCTGCAAATATAATTATAGGTGAAGTTGTTAAATTGCATAAAACCATAGGATGGAAAAAATGAGTCAAGAAAAAACTATAGCTATAACACGTTCAAAAGATGATTCTGAGGAATTCATTCAACTAATTACAAAATATAATGCAACTCCAATCACACTTCCAACTATTGAACTTGTTAGTAAAGGAGGAAAAATAGTTGATGATTTTTTAACATCCGTTAAAACTGATAATCCCGATTATTCTGTATTTATGAGTTCAAAAGCTGTAAAGTTATTAATTGAGAGTTCTAAAAAAGTATCAAAATTTGAGGAATTAAGATTAGCAATTACTAATACGATTGTAATTGCAGTTGGTCCTAAAACTAAGGAAGCATTAGAAAATGAAAATATTAAGGTCTCATACATGCCAACAAGATATTCATCTGTTGGTGTTGGTGAGGTATTCACAAAATTAAATGCTGTTGGAAAAAAAGTAATTGTTCCTAGAAGCGGTGCATCTACACCATTCTTAAAAGATCTTCTTGAAAAAATTGGATTACAAATTATTGAGTTATATCTTTATGATGTTTGTGCATTTAGAGATACTTCTCAATGGAATGAATTTAGATCTCTTTTTTCACAAAATTCCGTGGACGGAATTATCTTTACCAGTGCATCTTCTGTTAGAGCATTTTTTGAAATAATGACAAAAGATTTTGAACATTCTCAACTTTTAGAAAATCTACAAAGAACCAAGGTAATTGCAATTGGTCCATTCACTGCTGATGAGTTAAAAAAATTCGACGTGCAAAATATTATTGCAGATGTTCATACCGTAGCAGGTTCTGTGGATGTTATTGTTAATGAATTATCGTTAGCTTAACCTATTTAGGCTAGGCTAAATTTCCTCGGACTTTTATAATAACAACGTTGTATTTTGTGTATGGCAACAGAAAATTTTGACATGGATTATTCCAAGTATGATTTCAAAGACTCTACTGAAATGTATGTTCACTTGAGCAAAAAGGGCCTTTCAAAAGATACTGTAATTGGAATAAGTAAAATGAAAGATGAGCCACAGTGGATGCTTGATTTTAGACTAAGATCATATGAAGCATTCATGAAAAAACCTATGCCAAAATGGGGTGCAGATCTAAGTCATATTGATTTCCAAAATATTTACTATTATGCTAAAGCATCTGAAAAAACTGAAAAAAATTGGGACGATGTTCCTGAAGATGTCAAAAATACATTCGACAAACTTGGTATTCCCGAGGCAGAAAAGAAATTCCTCGCCGGTGTTGGTGCACAATATGAATCAGAAGTAGTCTATCATAGTTTGAGAGAAGATTTAGCAAAACAGGGTGTGTTATTTTTAGATACTGACAGTGCTCTAAAAGAACATCCGGAAATATTCAAAAAATACTTTGGAAAAATGATTCCTCCTGAAGATAACAAATTTGCCGCATTAAACAGTGCAGTATGGAGTGGTGGTTCATTCATCTACATTCCTCCTGGTGTTAAAGTTGACATGCCATTACAAGCTTACTTTAGAATTAACGCAGAGAATATCGGTCAATTTGAAAGAACACTAATCATTGCTGATGAAGGTTCTGAAGTTCATTATATTGAAGGATGTACTGCCCCAGTTTACTCATCTGAATCATTACATTCTGCTGTAGTAGAACTTGTTGCACACAAAGATGCAAAATTAAGATACACAACAATTCAAAATTGGAGTAATGATGTATACAATCTTGTCACTAAACGTGCTTATGCATATGAAGGTGCATCAGTTGAATGGATTGATGGTAACATTGGAAGTAAAATTACAATGAAATATCCTGGAATCTATTTGATGGGTCAAAAAGCATATGGTGAAACACTTTCAATTGCTTTTGCAGGAAAAGGTCAACATCAAGATACCGGTGCAAAGATGGTTCATCTAGCACCTAACACGACATCTAAAGTTACTTCAAAATCTGTTAGCCGTTCTACTGGTCGTTCAACTTACAGAGGATTACTCAATGTTGCAAAAGGTGCAACTAATGTAAAATCTACTGTTAGATGCGATGCCTTACTATTAGATGAAACATCAAAAACTGATACTTACCCATATATGGAAATTAACCAAGAAGATGCAACTATAACTCATGAAGCTACAGTTGGAAAAATTGGTGATGATCAAATCTTCTACTTGATGACTCGTGGATTCTCTGAAGAAGAAGCATTAACTCTAATTGTTAATGGATTTATGGAGCCTTTCACAAAAGAACTCCCAATGGAATATGCAGTAGAATTAAACCGACTCATCAAATTAGAGATGGATAATTCAGTCGGTTAGAATTAATCTATCGTGATAAATCATGGAACAAAAGCTATCCTCAATTGAAAATTCTTTAGTTGAAGAAATATCTTCATCAAAAAATGAACCTGAATGGCTCAAAGAATATAGAAAAAATTCATTGAATATCTATAATGAACTACCCGCTGAGGTATCTCCACTTTATGGTAAATATACCGATGCAAAACGTATGGATCCTGATAAGGTCTCACTATCAACAATTTCTAATTCTAAACTACCTGACTTTCTCTCAAAACGTGTTGAAGAAGTAAAAAAAGAAAACGGATTGATACAAGTAGGAACAAACATCATTTCTACTAACTTATCTGATGAATTAAAATCCAAAGGAGTTATTGTTTCATCTATAGATGATGCATTAAAACAACATCAGGAATTAATAGAAAAAACAATCAAATCATCAAATTCTAATGAAGATAAATACACTGCATTAAACAATGCAGCATTTAATTCTGGATTATTTGTTTACATACCAAAAAACCAAATTATTGATGAACCAATTCATCTATTTTCTTGTCTATCTGATGACGGTTTGTCTACAATATCTAGAAATATCATAATCGTTGAAGATAATGCTAAAGCAAACCTTGTTCAAGAATTATACTCTCCTCAAAACGGACAACAACAAGCATACCTAGAATTAATGAATACTTCAGTTGGCGCAAATAGTAGTCTTGATGTAACGTCACTTCAAATGATGGATCAATCATCAATCAATTTCTCCACACGAAGTTCACATCTTGCACAAGATTCAAAAATTAATTGGTATCTTGGACTCTTTGGTGCAATGTTATCTAGATATAGAATTGATTACCACCTTAACGGAACTGGTGCTGTTGCAACTGATTCTGAAGTTGTATTTGGAAATAATGAACAATCTTTTGATCTAAATACAATTGTAAATCATAATGAAAAATCTACTGAAGGAAAGGTTGTAGAGAAATCAATTTTGAAAAATAAATCAAAATCATTATTTAAAGGAATGATCAAAATTAACGAAAATGCCGCCCATTCAAATTCATTCCTTTCTGGTCGTTCTATTTTGTTAGACAAAGATGCAAAATCTGACGCAATTCCTGGATTGGAGATTCTCACAAACGATGTAAAAGCAACACATTCTGCATCTGTTGCACAAATGGATGAAGAACAATTATTCTATCTGGGAACACGTTGCTTAAGCAAACCTGAGGCTGAAAGAATTATTGTAGAAGGATTTTTGGAACCTATGTCACGTTCAATGTCTTATCAAGTACGTGCTTGGATTGCATATCTTATTGAATCAAAGTGGGAAGGAAAAGAATTATCAATTAACAACGATGAACAATTGAAAGCATTAGTTGAGGTTGAAGAAACTCGATATAATGAAAATGCTGAAATTGAACAACACTACAAATATCGGTGAAATTAAATGGCTGATTGGATAACCGCGTGTAGTACTGATAGTTTAGGTCAAGGTGAAATGTTTAGTTTTGATCATAATGAAAAGAAATTACTATTAACAAACATGAATGGAAAAATTTTTGCTACTGATAGAATATGCACACATGCAGAAGCCGATTTAGCTAATGGGATATTGTCTGAAACTGGTCTCACATGTCCTTTACATCTCTCCGTATTCAAAATTGATGATGGTGTACCTCAAAACCCCCCTGCGGAAGACCCATTACAAACTTACAGAACAAAAATACAAGATAATAATATCTTGATTGAGGTATAATTATGCAATCAACTGCTGACGCTTTCGAAGATCTAAGAAAAGATTTCCCGGTCTTAAACAGGCGTGTCAGAGATAATAAGAAATTAGTGTATTTTGATAATGCAGCAACTACTCAAAAGCCTAATCAGGTTATAGATGCAATTTCTGATTATTATCAGAACTATAACTCAAATATTCATCGTGCTGTACATGCTTTGGCTGAAGAGTCTACTGAAGCCTTTGAAAATACTAGAGATATAGTAGCAAAATTTCTAAACATTGAAGATTCTAGAGAAATTATATTTGTTAGAGGTACAACTGAGGGTATCAACTTAGTTGCATATGCTTGGGGTCGTGATAATGTAAAAGAAGGTGACATAATTGTTACTACTGAATATGAACATCACTCTAACATTGTACCATGGCAATTACTTACTCAAGAAAAAAAGGCACAACTCAAATACATTGACATTGATGATAACGGAGAATTAATGCTTGATCAATTGGATGATTATCTTTCAACTGGAAAAGTAAAACTTGTAACATTTAGTCATATGTCAAATGTTTTGGGAACAATTTCACCTGTTGAAAAAATTGTTTCAAAATGTAAAAATGCTGGAGTAAAAGTTTTGATTGATGCTGCACAATCCGTACCACACATGAAAGTTAATGTAAATGAAATTGGCTGTGATTTCTTTGTATTTTCTGGTCATAAGATGTTAGGTCCAACAGGCGTTGGTGTTTTATGGGCTAAAAAAGAAATTCTTGAAAAAATGAGCCCTTTCCTTGGAGGCGGTGATATGATTCGTGAAGTTCACAAATATGAAACAACTTGGAATGATTTACCATACAAATTTGAGGCTGGAACTCCAAATATTGCTGATGTAATTGGATTTGCTAAAGCAATAGAATATCTTGAAAAAATTGGAATGGACAATATTAGAAATCATGAATTAGAATTAACAAAATATGCTCTTGAAGAAATGAAAAAGATTCCAGGTCTTACATTGTATGGCACAAAAGAACCTGAAAAACGAGGAGGTGTTATTTCATTTAATTTTAATGATGTACATCCTCATGATGTTGGAACTATAATTGATAAAGACGGTGTTGCCATTAGATCCGGTCATCATTGTGCTCAAGTATTGATGGAAAAACTAAATGTTGCGGCCACAAACCGTGCAAGTTTTTACATATACAATACAAAAGAAGAAATTGATGTATTAATCGCAGCATTACAAAATGTAGCAAAGGTGTTCAAACTATGAGTGGAGATCCAATATACACTGAAATGATTATAGAATATTCTCGTAATCCTTCTAACTTTGGAAAAATAGCTGATGCACATATTCACCAACATGATGCAAATCCATTATGTGGGGATACCATAGATCTATATCTTAACATTGAAGATAACAAGATTAGTGAAATAAAATTTGACGGACACGGATGTGCAATTTGTATGGCATGCTCTTCAGTTTTAACTGAAATGATTAAAGGAAAAAGTCTTGATGACGTCAAGAAATTTGATAAAGATGAATTATTATCTGAATTAGGCCTACAACATCTCGTCAAAACAAGTCCTGTTCGAATTAAATGTGCATTATTGTCTCTTAAGAGTCTCAAATTTGGAATCTATTCATATTTTGTTGATAAGATGAAAGATTCTGAATCTGCAGGAAACTTAAATGAAGAGGCTGCTAATCTATACTAGATGACAAATTCTAACATACTTCAAATTAGAAAAATAATATTTGAAAATTTTAATGAAATAGATCTACGTTTCAATAATGATGAAATTTATGAATTATTGAAAAAAAATGATAACTTTGATCAATCACAAACTATAGACGATTTGGCAAATGATTTCAAAAAAATTGAAGATGATGGATTAGTTCGTTGTATTGCGCAGAACTTTACAACTCAATGGTTCAAGATATTCGACGATGTCGAAAAAATTAATTGCCCTTCTTGTAATTCTGAAATTTATTTGGGTAAAGAAGAATCTCGTGTTTGTCCAGTTTCGGATTGTAGTGCTAGTCTTTAGAATGTCTCTCTGCAGCATCTTCTAGGCACATTATCATTGGTAATTTTTGTCCTGTTAGATATCTAACTAGTGCACCACCTGCAGTGCTGATATGATTCACTTTCTCAGTTAAGTCATATTGTCTGAGGGCTGATGTTAGATGTCCACCACTAATTATTGATGTTGCCATAGATTCCGCAATTGCTTCTAACATGGATTTTGTTCCAAATTGAAAGCTCTCTTTTTCAAAATATCCTGCCGGGCCACTCATGAATACTGTTCCTGCACCTGAAATCATTTTTGAATAATGTTCGACTGTTTTTGTTCCGATATCAAATATTTCATCATCTTTTGATAATTCTCTAACATCTATCTCGACTCTTTTTCCATCTTTATTTATTGCAATGTCTACTGGTGTTGAAAATACGTCTGGATGTTCTCCAATCAATGAATGTGCTTTTGCAACCATTTCATCTTCGTCTTTAATGTTTAATGGATATTTTATTCTACCTTGTGCACGCAAAAAGACATTTCCAATAACTCCTGTCAAAAGAACATGATCTGCTCTTTCTTTTTTAATTAGTAAATTAATTGCTTTTAATCTATCATCTACTTTGGAGCCTCCCAAAACTATTGCAAATGGAGATTTTGCAACTGTAAGTATATTTTCTAACTGTTTAACTTCTTTTTCTAATAATTTTCCTGCACATGTTGGTAAAACTTGTGCAAATCCAACTAGTGATGGATGTGTTCTATGTGCACTAGGGAATGAATCTAAAATAAATAAATCAAATAAATCTTTTATTCGTTGAACCATTATAGTTTTTGCGCTTTCTTCTAATGAAAATTCATAATTTTCTTCTGCACATAATCTGAGATTATCAAGTAGGATTATTTCTTTTCCATCCATTTTTTTTATTTCATCTTGTGCCAGTGAACCGATAACATCTGCAACATATTTCACTTTTTTACCTGAAAATTTTTCTAACTGTTTTGCATGTTCTTCCATTCCTACAAAATCGTCTCTTCCCACTCTTCCTTGATGTGAAATTACAACAATCTTTGCACCTTCTAGTGCATTAATTGTTTCAACAACTTCTTCTATTCTTCCAGTTCCTAGAATTTCACAAGTTTCTGGATGAATTGGACAATTCATATCAACACGTAACAAAACAGTTTTGCCTTTAACATCAAAATCGTCTAATGTTAGTATACCCACATACAGAAACTATTATTCCGGTTAAAATTCGTTTATCCGATCATGTTACTAATGATGGTAAATGACATATTGTCGTCAGTTATCCAATAAATGAGAAATAATTGCAAAATATTCTATTCGGCATTAGATCAAGAACATTTTTCATACTCTTGAGCATATTTGTCATCTGTACTCTTATTGCACTATCCCAATCGACGCTAGAATCTGAAAAACAGTTTATGACTAATATTCAAAAATCTGCTGGAAATCCATCTATTGATTATGCTGTATGGCTTCTAACTGAATCTGGCAATGTCTTTGTAATGCTTCCATTTAGCATACTTCTCCTAATCATTAGGAAAACACGAAGAATTGGAATGATTTTGCTAATTTTACTTGTACTCTCTTCTATTCTCACTGGATACATCAAATGTGGTGTGGATAGGGATAGGCCATTTTTAGATTGGCTTGGAAGTGAACTTCCTTTTGAAGTCGAACCTGATAGCTTTTCACTTTTTTGTGAAGGACGAAGCTGGACTGCCGGCTTCCCATCTGGGCATGCTGCACGTTCCGCAATGTTTGCGTTTGTAATGGTGTATGTACTATCTGAAAAATTTCCAAGAGGCGCTCATTTAATCTGGATTTATCCAATACTGATGTCATTTAGTAGGATCTACGTTCTACAGCATTATCCATTAGATGTAATTGGTGGCTTTATCTTGGGAATATTTTTAGCTGGTTATGTTTCAAAAAGATTAAAACTAGATGAAATATTTTTACCACGAAAAATCTAATTTCTCTAAAACTTTAGAACTGACAAAAACTATGGCATAGTTATTTTCATTCTCATGATATGTCCAATATCGTACATCTCTTTCTTGTTTGGTTTTTTTTAACGCATAAGTCACTGTTGTGGTTACTGTATAGCCGATCCGTTTTGCAGTTTTCTCATTTTCTTTTGGCATCAAAACTTTGTAGCCTTTATCATCTTTCTCAAAACCCATCATAACCATCTCATGTGCAGCTTCTGTTGCTTGTTTTTCATCTTTAACCTCAAATGTTTTAGAAATAGGGATCTTAGACGGATGAAATTCCATATTTTACCATATATTATACCTAAAAAAATTTTTTGGATTAAAACTATGTTAATTTTCTTTACAGATAAGTCAAAACCTCACAGTCTGAATAACTTAAGCCATAATAATTCTCGACTATGATATGGCAGGATTGAAAAATAAATTAAAACAACTAAGTTCACAGAAATCTGAAATTAGTAAGATTCGACGTAAAGGTGAAAATGAATACAAAAAGGTCAAATCTATATCTAGAAAATATTCATCATCTCTAAAATCTACTCAAAAAAGAATTGACACGTTCAAACAAAATGCTGAAGAAATCAATGAAATAATAAGTCAAAAAACTGCTCAAATGGAAAGCATTCAGAGACTAAAATTAGCTGCTCAAGAAAGATTGAATCTTGAAATTACAAATAAAGAACAAATTGAAAGTGAAATTGATTTTGCTGATACACCTGAAGAAAAACAAGGTCTTGAATACCGATTAAATTCAATAATTTCTTCAATTGATGACATCAAAAATGAAATAAAGCAACGTACTTCCATGGAGAAAAAATTCTCACAAGCAGTTTCTGAAATTGAGAAAAAAAAGAATTTTGTCAGTAAAACCATCAAAAAAAATATTCAGTCAAAACCTGAACTTGTGAAACTGGCAAAAACTGCACAAGAAAAATTAGATTCTGCATCAAAAAAATTTGAATCGGCAAAAAAACGTGA
>JAOLYM010000017.1 GCA_028343435.1 Candidatus Nitrosopelagicus sp. | reverse complement strand
AAGTTAATTTTGATTCCACATAAATAATTATTTAGAAGTTTAATGTTACGTAATGTTTTTGATTCAATATTAGGTATTTTTGGATCATAGTCATTTGCTAAAATGATCGGAGATGTTTTTGCAGATTTTTTTATTCTATCACTGAATTTGGTCATAATCGACCAATGGATGTGAGTCTTTTAACTTTATTATTTTGATATAAGAATAACCATGATCACCTGTATGAGTAACAAATTCAGGTTCTGAGTTTTTGGATGTGGTATATTTCAAGAATGGTTTTGTTGGTTCATCATTCAAACTGACATGACAGAAATATGAAGGCCCATCTTCGTTAAAGTTAAGAAAAACACCTAGGAACCACTTGTCTTTTTGTTTGAATGCAAATAATGGGAATGGTGCTTCTTCATATCCAAAGCTGAGTTTAGCCAAACTAGAAAGATCTTCTAATTCAATTGGTTGATATTTTTCTTTGGAAGCTTCAATGTCAGGTTTTAGAGATGCAGGAAGAGATTTTATTTTAATTATTGGAGAATAAAGTTTAGAATTATCTAAAGTGGTATCTACTAATTCAAGTTTTTCTTGACCCGAATTAAATCCATAACATAGATAATGGCCGATATTTTCAATTGGTGTAAAATAGATTACAGGTTTTTCTTTCAGTAAATCCATTTGTACAGATAAGACTTTCTTTCCGTTATGTTCATGAAGAAATGATACGCGTGGAGAACGTTCTAGTGCACATACTAAACGTGTAAATTCCAAAGGTGAATCTAACTGTACATAATTTGGTAGAGTTGCCATTGATTGTTTTTTTAGAAATTCTAAATTAAAGCTTACTAAAAAAATTATGTGCGTAAATCAATGATATCATTTACGCCTGCTCCAGTTCCAATTAATGTAACAGGCACGCCTAATTTTTCCTCAATATTTTTTATGAAGGCTTTTGGTTTTGAGCCTAAATCATCAATAGATTGTGCTCCTGCACATTCAGGAAATCGTACATCTAATTTTGTAATTGAGATTTGATTTGCACTACTAAGCATAATTGCACGACTAGCAAGTTCAAAATCAAATTCAGCCGCACGTCTTAATCTTCCAGTTACAGTTCCAAATTCTTCCCAACCTTTTTCAGATGTTTCTTCAGCACTAAGCTCACCTTCCATTGGACCAGTACCAACTCTAGTCAAATATGATTTAAAAACTACAATTACATCGTCAATTCTTTTTGGACCTACGCCTACATCAGCACAAATTCCTGATGCAGTTACATCTTTTGTAGTTACAAACGGATATGTCCCATGCCAGAGTGATAAGTGGGTACCTTGAGTTCCTTCTATCAAAATATTCTCATTTTTATCTAAAGCATTATTTATTTCGAGAGGAACATCAACAATATATTTTTGTAATGATTCAATCTCTTTTGCCATTTTTAAGGTTCTCATTGCACGCTCAGCATTTGCAGGACCTGTTCCAGAACCAGTACTACCAATTTTTTCTTTTAATCTACCTTGTGAATCAGCTTCTAAATGGTGCTTCTCAATTATTCCACAATTATTATCAAGAAATGATCTTCCATCAGTTCCAAAATCATTTATTTCTTTTAGAAAAACATCAGGATTTACAACCACACCAGGTCCAATCATTACTTTTGAATTTTTATTTAGAAATCCACTAGGTAACATTCTAACTTTGTAAGTTTTATCACCATCTTTGATTGTGTGTCCAGCATTTGGACCAGCACCACCTCTAACAACTATTGAAGGATTATCTTTTTGTGCCAAATATGATATAATTTTGCCTTTACCTTCATCTCCAAAAAAACCCCCAACAACTATACTTGCACCCATACCACAAATTTTCAAATCACATATTTAAGCTAAAGTGCATTACGGTTAATATCAAGTCTCTAAATTTCATAGTGTGTCAGAACCTAATTTTGCCGGAAATATTATTGTAAATCTTGCAAGTTTACCAGATTTCCTAAGAACACCAATTCTCAAAAAAAGAATGACCGAATTTTTTTCAAAGAATGATGATGAAAAGGAAGAGATCATAGTCAATGCACTTAATGCAGGTCCAACTATCCCATTTCCCAATTTCTCAAAGTTATTCAGAACATGGTTAGATGTACTTTCAACTATTAATAATGAAAATAGAGAAGATATGTTTTCAAATTACTTTAAACATATACTAGCATCACCAGAAAAAATCATTCTTTTTAATTTAGATGCTATTTTTGAAATATTTTTACAAGTAGATAATCAAAAACAACAGATTTTGATATCATCAATAAAAACAGTTTTTGATAGATTGGATGAGGAATCTAAAAGAAAGATGAACTTGTTAGCTCCAGATTCTGCTAAAAAATTATTTAATTTTTAGGCTGGTTTTTCTTCAGGATTTCTGTTATCTTCATTTTGAAAGTCAACATAATCACCCTCAGGAGTCATTACACCAGCAAATATTTTTTCATGTTTTCGGAGTACCTTTCGATGATCTGATAAAGATAAATCAAGATGCATTTCATTTATGACCATGATTTTCATCTCTTTCCACTCAGCCCAACATTTTGAACATACAGGATATTTCTCCGCCTGTGATTCCAATACATCATTATCGGAAATTTCTTCTTTACATTTAGTACAGATTTTACTCAATACCAGTTAGAAATTTTATTTCAATTTATCTCTTCTTGATAAAAGCAATAATACTCTGGAAATAAAAATAGAATATGAAGATCAAGTGTCCAAAATGCAAAGAGGATGCAGAGTTAGCTCCAGATTTTTCATATGTAGAATGTAAAAAATGTGGTTTGGATATGAGTTATGGAGAATACGTTAGATTTGTAGCACATAATGAAGTACAATATTCAGATATTTTAGGAGATTATACAGGAACGACAGAAGGAGAAACAGCTGGAACGTTAGACGAATGGGAAGATTAAACAGAATTAATCAGTTTATGAATCAATTTTCTACAAGACTTAATTAATTTAGCAATAGGCAAATAATTGAATGGAGTTCTTATTAGAAAATATTTTGAATCTTATCGGATTCATTATTGGAATAATTATAGGTGCTTTTGCATATGTCGGTTACAAAAATACGGGAAGTCCAGTTTTATTTAGATTAACAATTGCATTCTTTGCAATTGGAATTGGTTTTGGAATAATATGGGGAGGATACATGATTGATGACTTGATTTTACAAGAGGGAAAAATTCATCGAGGATTACAAGCTTTAGGTTTAGGAACACAAACAATAGGCTATTTTTTCATTGCATTTTCACACACAATCAAATCATTTTTTCCAAAATCACGATACTTTAGATCAGTTGGAATTCTACCATTGTTTGCACTATCAGCAATGAACATAGAACACATCATCAGATCATTTTCATTTATTTTACTTGTTTATGGAGCAATTGAAACATTTGTTTCATTTTTGGAAGGAAAACAAAAGGGAGCCTTAGCAGTTGGTACAGGACTTGCATTGTTAGCATTTGGTGAATTTATTGCATGGTATTCATTAGTTTTTCCAGAATCAATTCTTTATTCAATTTCAATTTTATTGAAGATATCCGGCTTAATTTCCTTATTTTTACCAATTTCAAGATTACCGTTAAGAAAAATAAAATTTGACGATTTAGAAGATGAGGAAGATGAGGAGTTTGGAAAATAGGCGTGAATTTTTTCAGAGTCAAAAAAGTTTAGTCTCTTTGTTTATTCAATATATTGAATAAGATCATAGCAGAATCAAGCAAAAATTCGTTAGATGGGAACATATCGAAAACAGATTCAAATCGTTGGGGATATTCTAGATGCAGCTGAAGAGCTTACTATTGATCAAGAAGGAGCATCAATTACCAAATTAATTCAAAAAGCAAATATTTCTCACAGTAGAATTTCAAAAATTTTAACAAATTTGGTTTCACAGGGATTATTAGAACAAGTTGATTCAAAACGAGCTTGTAAATATAAAATCAGTATGTCTGGAAAAGAATTCTTAAGAGAATTCAAGACATTTTCTGAATTTACAAATAATTTTGGTTTAACAATTTAAGAAAACCAAACAACATAATTATTTGTGAAGTTTAGATTTAGATTGTGAATATAGTAAACTGCGATAAAAATGGAATAAATAAAATCGTAAATGCGTATGAAAATGGACAGATTATCGCATATCCAACAGATACAGTTTATGGTATAGGATGTGATCCTTTCAATAAAGATAGTGTTTCTAGAATTTATGATATAAAAAATAGAGAAGGTGAGAAGAGATTTCCAATTTTAGGATTTTCAAAGAAAGAATTAGAGGAAATTGTTGAATTTAACACAATTGCAGAAAAAATTTCTAAAAAATTTTGGCCAGGACAAATCACAATGTTACTTCCAATTAGAAAGGAAATTACTCAAAGAATTAGCAATAATGGAAAGTTAGCTGTGAGGGTTCCAAATAATGAATGTGTGCTGTCAATTTTAGAAAAATGTAAATTAATTATTGGAACTAGTGCAAATATTTCAGGTGAAAAATCAATTTTAGATTCGAACGAATGTAAAACAAAGCTACCTGAAATTGATATTTTAGTGAATGGCGGAAAAATTACCAGTTTAGGTGAATCAACCATCATTAATTTTGTTGATGATAAATTAGAAGTTATTAGAGAAGGTTCAATTTCAAAACAGGATATAGAGAAAAAATTATGAATTTGATTATTACATGTCAAAGGAATCTTGAAGAACCAACTATTTTGGAGATACAAAACATGTTAGAAAGATTTGGAGACACAGGACCAATTGTTGAAAAAACTATTTTTTCAGGAATAATCCAGGTTGAAACTAAATTGGATATAATGAAAGTTTTAGAGGATTTCAAAGGAGTGATTGAAGATGAACCATGGTTAATCAAATACTGTTCAAGAATAATTCCTATTCAAGTAGAATGTGAATCAAAATTAGATGAGATTAGAGATAAAGTGAGTGGGTTATCAGATATGATTAAAAAAAATGATACATACAGAATTACAGTAGAAAAACGACAATCATCATTACATACTAGTGAGATTATTTCCAATATCGCAGATTCATTATCAAATAAAGTTTCATTAGAAAATTCAGATTGGGAAATAATTATTCAAGTGTTAAGAAATAAAACAGGTATTAGCATAATTCCACCAAATACAATTTTAAGTGTGAATAGACAAAAGCGTGTTGAATTAGATTAGTATTGATGCTTTTTCGACAAGTAAATCAACAAGAGGTGTTTTAGATTCAATTGAATTAAGAGTTTGGTTAGATATTTTAAAATATTTTTTGATGAAAATTGAATGATTTTTGGTAAATATTGCATCTAGATCATCAGATATGGTTTCATTTAATTTAATTAGATTAGGTTTTGTACCTATAGATATTAAAATAAAATTTTCAGATTTTGATAATCCAACATTTTTTATTGCGTCTTTAATTTGAGTGGTATTTGAGAATCTTAGAAGTAAATCAGTTTCAATTTTATCAGAAAGTAATTGATCATTTAATTTTTGACTTATAGAAATATTTACGATTTTTTTGGCATGTTCCTTATCAATTATGAATTTTGATGAAATTGCTTGTAAATATAATTTAGGAAATTTTTTTCTTAATGAAATTAGATATTCTTTATTCGCATGTGATTTTTTAATTTCAAATAATTGAATATGATTATTTCTTATTGTAAACGTAACATTTGTTTTTGAACCACCATGAATTATTGGTATGATATTTACAACATCACCAGAATTTAGATGAGTGTTGTTACCAGCAAGAGCTGAAGAATCAACCCCATTTACTGCAATCAATAAATTTTTTCCATCAAAATCAGGAGTGTTTTCTGGTTTTTTTGAAATTAGATGAGATATCATTTCAGAAATAGTATCAATATTTTGTGTTATTTCTAATGAATCAGTTTGAAAAGATTTTCTCGCACCACCTATGAAATTAACAGTAATCATAAGGATTGGTTATTTTTGGTAAATTAATTGATTTTGTTATTCAGATTTGGATTCATCGACAATTTCTTCAGCAGTAGATTTTTCTTCAGATGCAGTAGTTTCAGTTTCTGAGCCTGGTTCTTCAGTAACATGTCTTATTCCTTCGTCAGTATGAGGATCTTCGACGCCACCAACAATTTCAATAGATGAAGTATCCTCTTCAGGTTCTACTTCAGGTTTTTTTGATCTTGATTGTTTACGTTCTTGAGATTTCTTTTCATTATCAATTAACATTTGTTTTCTTTCTTCAAATTTAGCTTTTCTTTGAAGAATTTTAGTGATATATCCAGCAATTTTATTTTTCAAACCTTTTGAACGTACAATGGAAATTTCGTTCAAGGATTGTTTGTTTGTTGCAAAATCAGTTCCGAAACGTTCAGAATATTCATTCATAACTTCGTTTGAAATACGCTTTATTCTATCCACTAGTAGTTTGATTTTTTAGTTTTTTATATATGTACCATCAAATTCCTAAAAATTTCTTCGAATTATCTTCTATTTGGACTAGTAAACTTTCATACGATGTGTGAAGGATTTTTGAGGCACAAAAAATTACGCTTGGCACAAACATAATTTCAGTAGTTTTGTATTCAAAACAACGAGAGAATTTTACAGGGCCATCAGTCTCAACTAAGAGTCTAGAAGGATCCGTTTTTGTAAGTAATACTTGTTTATCATTTGCATAAACCAGTAAAGGGCCATATGATACAAAATATTGATTGTCCATGGCAGTTTTTAATTGAGATTTATTTCCATCAAACCAATGAAGTAAGATTCCAGATATTTTGTAAGAAGGTAAAATTTCAAAAATATCAGGTAATGTTTTTCGTGAATGAATAGATACAGGTTTGTTAAATTTCTCTGCTAAAGATAGTTGTTTTGAGAAAACAGCCTTTTGTACTTTCCATTCATCTTCAGAATCAATGTAAGTTCTATCTAGTCCAATCTCACCAATACCAGTAATAGTTTCATAATTTTTTTCAATCAGATCATAAACAGGTAGAGAATCTTTTTGAGCCATTTCAGGGTGAATTCCAATGAAGGGTAAAACATTTTTTGATTTTTCATGTAAAGTCAAGGTTTCATTAGAAGTTTCAATATCCATTGAGACACAACATGCTTTGATTTTTAACAAATCCATGTAATTTAGAATCATATCAATATCAGATTTGTATTCAGGATCTGATAGATGGATATGTGCATCATAAATCCAGCTCATGACATGTGTTAGATTATTTCACTAAAAGTATTTTATCGCCAATTTTACTCATAATGGTATGAAAACATCTGATTTGGGAGTTTCAGCGATGTACAGAATTTTGAAAAAAGCTGGTGCCGACAGAGTCAGTGACGAATCAGCTGAAGAATTGAGACGGGTTTTAGAAGATATTGCAATAGAGATTGCCAAAAATGCAGTAGATATGAGTAAACATGCAGGTAGGAAAACAGTCAAAGCTGAAGATGTCAAATTAGCATCAAAAACATCAGGAAAGATTTGAAGTAAAGAGTTTAATTGCAAATATTCATTTTTTTCATTGGTGATGTGGCAGAGCGGTTATGCGTGAGCCTGCAAAGCTTATCTAAAGGGGTTCGACTCCCCTCGTCACCTTTCTACTTTGATATTTCCTGCCATCCAAGGGTGTAAGGTGCAGTAGTAAGGATGCATTCCAGTCTCTTCAAATTTGTATGAAAAAGTTCCATAAGGATCAATATGTCCACTATCAAACATGCCATCAGGCTCTCCGTAACTTCCGCTAGTTACACTGTGAAATGCAGAATCCTCGTTTAACCAAACTACAGGCTCGTCAAGTTTTGTGACATAGTATGATGGAATGTAACACTCAGGATGAGGTCCACATGCAGGTCTTGCAGCTTTTACAGGAATTGTAATCATGGCTTCAACTTCTTCAACTGTTTCAATTTCAACAGTTTCTGTTTCAGCAGATTCTTCAACGTTCATTTGAGAGACTGCTCCGATTATGGCAATAATTGCTATGATAGGTATAATGGCGATTTTCTTATTCACGCTTTTGGTCGTCCACGTTTCTTTTTAAAACTTGGTCTTCCTTTAGGCTTCTTTTTTGATAATATATGATAAGCATCGTGTTCTTCTGTAAGTCCAGGTAAACCCTTCTCTATTTCGTATACTACTTGAGCCAAGAATGATTTTGTGTGTTTAGATAAAATTTGTTCTCTTTGTTTCTGAGTGATTTTACCTTTTTTGTCACTTGCTATAGAAAGTTCTGCCAATGCCGTAGTGGCATTTGGGTATTTCTTAGCAAATTTTTCATAGGGTTTTTCAAGCATGAAAAATTTTATGGCGGTTTTAATTAATTCCCCTCTAGTTTTAATACCAAATTTTTTACAAACACTATCGATAGCTTCAATTTCATCAAGACTGAAACTTCCAGATATCGATCCTCTAGTCATAATAAAGAGTATACTGTTTTAGATATTAATTTTCAATACTAACTACTAGTATGATAATGGCTTCTAGTCCTAAACGTTGGAGGTTATGAGATGACACTAAGGTTATCTCGTAATCACCCTATTCTTCTTAAGGATGAACAAAACAAAATAACAAAAATGCCACCTAAAGGAGCAAATCTCTTAGAATATAGTGAACAAGGACGCGATATTCTTTCAAAATTTTCTAGCGCACCATTAGAAGGATTTGCCACACATTCAGTTGACGTGAGTATTAGCGAGTTCATGAAAGATTCAAACACCACAGTTGAGAAAGGTCGAGATTATCTCTTATGGCATTTGATTAATGTTGAAGAGGTTTTGCAAGACATTGCAGAAAATGCAATAATTGATGGAGGATATGATGAAGGGATAGATGCCTATTTAGTTGATCCAGATGAAAAGAGAATCAGATTATTCCAATCAAAGTATGGTTCTGCTCATTCTATAGGAGCAATTGATCAATTTGTTCAAGATGTATTTCGATTAAAAGAAAAAGAACAATCCAAACTAAAGAGAGATGAGTTACAATATCTCTGGAAAATTCTTAATGATAAGAAAATGAAGGTGGATTTAGTCTACATTACAGACCAATGTGTAGATGATTATCAAAATGACAAAGTCAGAGTTATGGGAAGACAGCAAGTATATCAAACATTATGGGAACGTATCAAGAAACCTGCAAAGGGTCAAAACGCAAGTTTAAAAATTCTTGGACAGCCACTTGAGCATAAAAATTCCAAAGTTTGCGTAGTATCTGCTTTTGATTTAGCAGAATTAGTAGAGAAAAATGAACACTATATTTTTGAATCAAATATTAGAAAACATTTGGGTGGAAAAGGCTCAATAAATAAAAAAATCTCATCTACATTAGAAGATGATCCACATAATTTCTTTGAGTGGAATAATGGAATTACCATAACAGTAGACGATGTTTCAATAAAGAAAAATGAAGTATATCTAAAAGGTGCTCAGATTGTTAATGGAGCACAAACATCAAAAAGCATTCTAGATAAGAAAAAGAAAGCAAACAACGTTGATGCCGAGGTATTAGTCACCATAATTAAAACAAAAGATGAAGAACATCAAAGAAAAATTACAAAATACAGAAATTCACAAAATGCGGTTAAAGGTAAAGATTACGTATCGTTGCAAGATTACTTTGTATCAATTCATCATATGTTAGCAACAAGATTAGATTATTGTTTTGAACATCAACAAGGTTTATGGCTAAATCTTTCTGTAGCGGAAAAGGCAAAGTTTCAAGGAAATGACATATACAACAAATACCTTCCTGATGCAAAAGATAGATGTAGAATAAAAGATGATTCAGCTATTGCATCATTTGTATCATATTTTATTCAAAAACCAAATGAGGTTTACGGAGGAATTGCAAAATATCTTCCAAATGGAGCAAAGTATGAAAATGTCTTTAATGATGATTTAGAATGTGATTATAGATATTTCTTATTTCCACATTTGATTCGAGAATTTGCTAAGAATAATTTAGGTTATGACAGAAAAAGTAGTCAAAATAAGAATAAGAGATATGCTCAAAGCCTATTTGTTGCAGTTACAGCAAGAATAATTCATAAAAATATTCTTGCAAAACATGATGATTTCAAAACTGATATTATAGAATTAGAAAAAATAATGCAGAATTTTAGATTATGTGAAAAGATTTTGAATGTGGCAGATAAAGTAGTTACAAAATTCCTAGAAGATTCGGCAGTTGAAACAAAGATTGAAGAATCAAATACGGCCCATAACTTTTTCTCAAATCAAGTATATGGAAATGATATGCTCAAAATTATTGATAGAAAAATTAGTCAAGAAACAGGAGACATTGCATTCATCAAGAAAACAATTTTTGGAATTTAGAAAAGGTAACAATCCGGCCAGTGTAAAATCTTGCAGGAGGTTACATTGACCAGACTATTACCGATCATAGTATGGAATAGTAGTATTTACGTCATTTTTTCCGGCAAATGATTTTATAGCCAAATCTGTTCGGTGAGATTGTATGACTAAATGTACAGAATGTGATGAAGATGTTGGAGAAACACCTTACAATCCAATGGAAGGTTGGAAAATGAAAGCACCGTTATGCGGAAAGTGTTATTCAAAGAAACTTGAAGAACATTATCCAGGCAAACATATCAGAGTTAATCGATTAACCGAGAATGATTAATCAGTTTTTGAATATTTATTTCTGTTAAGACAATTCCATGCTAATGCATCATCTTTGACATCATCTTCAGACAAAAATTTGATGTTTGTTACCACTTTTTTCTTTTTTAGTATGTTTAGTTGAAAGGTGTCAAAGTTTGTACAGTCACAGATTTCATAGAGACAAGAGTGTGAATCTACATCATGATCGTCTTTTCTATGTCCACAATCACATAATGCATCATTTTTTACCTCATCAACTGTTTTTTTAGAATAAATTCCAAATCTCATGTATGCACTTCCTTGATGACCTTTTTTGAAACGCTCATAATTTGCAGATTTTTCTAAAATTTTGTAGAAGTATTTGTTAGTATCAGGACGTCTGGAATCAGCACCCATTACAAACCAATAATCATCTCCAGTTTCAACAAATCTGATCTTGATTGTATGATCGTTCCACCAATGCATAGTTTCATACCATAGATCTCGAGATGGTTTACTTTCCTTAAACATTAAAACTACATTCATTCTAATGTCAAAATAGCGATATGCAACACCTAGAAAATCATCATACCAAGAGATCGAAGGGTTTTCAGACACGTTTAACAAACAAATTTTGCCTATTTATCTCATCAGAGATTGAGTAATACTCTTATATCTCATTAGAGGATTTGTTGTATAATGACCTACAGGACCAGTATGCAAATAGTAGCAGATGTACTAACAGTTACAGAGCAAACTGGTCAAGAAGGCATCAAAACCACATCACTTCTTACAAAGGCAAATCTTTCACATTCAAGATTAGAGAAATTTGTAAAGAATTTAACAGGTGCAGGATTGATGAATAAAATAGAATTCGATGGAAGACATACATTTGTCATAACTGAAAAAGGTAGACAGTACTTAGAATCCTATCAGAAATTTTCAGATCTAGCAGGAACTTTTGGATTAGATTTATAATTTTATTTTCTAAATTTCTTTCTTCTTTCACGTCTAAGTTTTTGTTGTTCTTTACGTGTCTGCATTGAACTGTAAAGTATAATGACTATTGCTCCACCTATTGATACAAAAAATAGACCGGTGTATGGTTCTTCACGTAATCCACCCTCAGTTGGATCAACATATGCAATAGGTATGCCTATCAACATACAACACATGATTACCATGAGATATTTGTTCACAATAATACCAAATGATTAAATCATTTATCTGTTTTATCATGATTGATGTCTAAATCATTAGAGTTGGTAGGTTTTGCGTTGATTGGAGGAACAATCATTTCATTTTTGGGTATGGGCGATTCAGAATTACGATGGCCGGTTTTTTGGGGTTGTGCAATTGGTGCACTCGCAATTATATTTTATAGAAAACGACAAAGAAAAAAACAAGATCAAAATTTATCAAAATAGATCAGTAGATCAATCAAAACTATACCGGCAGATCTATAAAGGACTAGAGAGACAATTTTCTGGGGAACATGACAGATAAGATCGAATGGTGGAAAGGACTTGGAGATGAACTCCAAGATGATATCGAAATTTCTTTAGAATAATTATTCTTATTAAAAAATTACAAAGCCTCGAATGGGATCCGAACCCATGACCTTTTCATTACGAGTGAAACGCTCTACCAGACTGAGCTATCGAGGCATGAACAATACCTTCTTAGAGTTTATAAAAAGCGTTTCTGGTTTAAAGTAATGAAAATTTCAATATCAGGAATTAGAGGGATTTATGGAGTCGATTTTTTTCCAAAAGATGTTTTAAAATTTTGTGATGGATTTTCAAAATTAATTAAAAATGGAAAATGTGTCATAGGAAGAGATACAAGAACAACTGGAGAAATGATTGAAAAGTTAGTTTCTGCAACATTATTAGAAAGAGGAATTGACGTTCATAATCTAGGAATTTCACCAACACCAGTAGTTTTTAGGAAAGCAAAAGAGATAGGAGCAGGAATAATCATAACATCATCACATAATCCTCTAGAATGGAATGGATTAAAATTCATTATTGATGGAAGAGGAATTAATTTAGATGAATTAGAAATTGTGAAAAATGGAAAAAATTTGAAGAGAGGCGTAATAGGTAAAGAGTTCATTTCAGAATCAAATTATATTTGTGACGCAGTAAACATCATTGGAAAACTGAATAAAACTCAACAAGTAACAGTGGATGTAGGAGGGGGAGCTGCAAAAACCATTGCGCCAAAATTATTACATGAAATTGGATGTCAAGTTGAAACAATAAATGATGAATTAGATAAATGTTCAAGGGGTCCGGATCCAACTTCAGATAAACTTGAAGATCTAGTTAGTAAAACAAAAAATCTTGGCTTTGCTTTTGATTTAGATTCTGACAGAGTAATTTTAGTAATTAATGGTGAGAAAAAATCTTCAGATATTACATTAGGATTAGGAGTTGTGAAAGCAATAAAGTTAGGAATTAAAAGATTTGTTTTGAGCATAGATAGTAGTTTAGCAGTTGAAAAATACATTATCAAACATGGTGGAAAAGTTTGGAGATCCAAGGTAGGAGAAGCAAATGTAATTCAAATGATGATTGAAAATAATGCCGAAGCTGGTGGAGAAGGCAGTAGTGGAGGATTTATTCTGAAAGAATTCAATATGTGCAGAGATGGATTATTGACTAGTGGCTTAATAGCATCTATGAATGATGATAAATCAATCCAAGAAAATATAGAATTTTTTGAAAGTTTCTCACAAATTAGAAACAAAATATCAGTAGAATCCACTTTACATGATAAAGTAATAGAAAAAATTGCAAAGAAAATAGAAACTGAATATAAAATTGATCAATTAGATGGTATTAAAATTTTCATAAATGAAAATACATGGTCATTAATTAGAAAATCAAATACAGAAGATATTATTAGAATTTCAACAGAATCAAATGATAATCAATTGTTAGAAAAAATACAAAAAGAAATGAGAAAAAATGTAGAGTGTTGCTATGAAGAAATTAAATGAGAAAAAAATTATCCGAATAATGAATAAGAAAAAAATTCGTTCAGAAGATGTTGAGATTTTCAAACTAGGAAATGAACAATGTGCAGTATGTGTTGATACATTAGTAGAAAGTACAGATATTCCAAAAGGTTCAAAATTATCAGAAATTTCAAGAAAAAGTATTATTTCTGGTTTAAGTGATTTTGCTGCAAAAGGAATAATACCAAAATTTTGTATTGTGTCACTAACATTACCAAAAAATATATCAGAAAAACAAGTGAAAGAATTATCTAAAGGTTTTTCAAATGCATGTAATGAATTTAAAATTCAATTACTAGGAGGAGATACAAATCAAGGTAAAGAAATTTCAATACATGTAGTATTATTTGGAAATTTAAAAAATCTTATAAAAAGAAATGGGGGCAAAGTAGGTGATATTATCTGCACTACAGGACCATTTGGATACACGTCATCTGCATTAGAGATAATTATGAAAAAAAGAAAATCTAAAAAATTCTTCTCAACAAAAGCAAAAAATCTTTTTTTTAAGCCTAAACCACGACTAAAATTTGGTCATGAGTGCGTAAATTACATTACATCGTCTATTGACTCTAGTGACGGTTTATCATCATGTTTGAATGAATTATCTAATCAAAGTAAGAAAAAATTTACAATTATAAAAATTCCAACAAATAATGATGTAATAAAATTCGCAGAAAACAATAAGATTAGTTTGAACAAATTAGTCTTTGATGGCGGTGAAGAATTTGAGTTAGTCTTCACAGTGATGCCTAAAAATTTAAAAAAAATTCACGTACTAGCAAAAAAGAATAAAATTAGTATATTTGAGATTGGCTACGTATCAAAAGGAAAAGGCGTATTTTTTGATGGCGATGATGATTCATATGAGATCAAAGATAATGGTTGGCAACATTTTAGATAATTCGAGGGCATTCTTTTATAAAGCCAAAAAAATCTGCAAAATCTATGTCAGAA